>JBHIBX010000081.1:0-5982 GCA_046759285.1 Candidatus Omnitrophota bacterium | reverse complement strand
ATTCTGTCTTTATCGATTTTCATTATGTTATGAGATGCTGATCCTTGTAACATCCCTCTCCCTATCCCGCGGTTCTCTGATGATGATCGGTTCCTTTAGTGGAACCTTAAGAATTTCATTGCCCTTTTCATCAAATCCCAGACAATGACCCGTTTTTATATCTCCGACCACTTTAAACGAATGCACTATCTTATCGATAGATGTGAACAGCATTAAAAGGCCGACAAGTTTCTTATCTTTGGAGGCATTTTTGTAAAGCTCAACCGCTTTTTTTGCCCCCGGGCCGAATAACTGCTTATTAAACTCTTCCGGCACATTAATAGGCGGTATGTAATAAACATTGGGCTCAGTTCCAAACTGAGGATACAGCGGAAGCGCTATTTTCTTAATGTGAATAAGATAATCTATAGGATTGTCTTCCCTGGGCTTGTCATATCCTTCCGAAAAACCGAACTGGCGTATCTTGCCTATGCAGGTCTGAACACACTGGGTCTGTAACCCATCTTCAGTACTGGGGTAACAGGCTATACACTTCTCTGCTTTTCCCGTAAAAGGCCTGAAAAAAGATTTTTTATAAGGACATCCCCTTACACATTCCCTGTACCCACGACAACGTTTCTGGTCAATAAGAACAATCCCGTCCTCTTCCCTTTTATATATTGCCTTGCGCGTGCAAGCGGCGAGGCATCCCGGATAAGTGCAATGATTGCATATCCTTTGCAAATAAGACATCCATATCTTGTGAGGCATCTTAATGTAATCGCCCTGCTTAACCAGCTTGTTGACTTCATCTTCCCCTATATTTGGGTACGCATAATCTTCGTCCTCTGGAAGGTGCCCCCGGATTTCCTCACCATAAGGCGCGTCTTCATAGATAGTTTTGCCGGTGTATTTGTCTTTTTTCCAGGATTGTTTTTTCATTTCGTTCAGCAGCTTAACATCCCACCCCAGCGGATAAAACCCCCATGGTTTTGTTTCGACGTTATTCCACCACATCTGCTCCTGTCCCTTACCGGACGTCCAGGCATTTTTACATGCGAAAGTACAGGTCTGGCAGGCAATGCATTTATTTGTATCAAAAACCCATGTAACTTGCTTTTTGGGCCGAGCTTCCGGATATTTAAACGCCATTTTTCTTTTTAATTGCCAGTTGTATACTTTTTCTTTCATCACGATACAAAACCTCCATTTATAAATTTTTTCATAAGCGCGCCATCATAGGTAGGCCTCAGCCCAAGCCTCGCAGGGCGCCACATTGCGTTACCGTCATATCCTGAGTCTTCCGCCTTTGTAAGTTTTACGAAACTTTCCCTTGGCGCGCCATTGGGACAATTCACATCAGGTGCGAACCCTTCCTTTATCACTTGTCCCACTGTATTCTTTCTTATGAGACTGTCTGTCATCAATGTAGGCCTCAGCCAACTGCGTGTAGCGCTCTGATGAGAACCATACCGGTACATCGCCTGATATCCTGTACGCGGATTGCGCGCAAGACCATCTTTATTCTTAATATGACCTTCAACAGAACCATAAGTGGAAACATGGGCGTGAAACCATGAACGGGTTATTGTCTTGGGAATGCCATAGTAATACCTGGCGCGAAGCATCAACCTCGAAAGCCTGTACTCATCGCTCCCTTTTACTTTTTTCCCATGATAGGGCCTGTCTTCAGGATCGGCATCTACCCAGATATAATCGCCGTCTTCGATGCCAAGATCTTTGGCGTCTTCGGGATTGATATCCACATAACCTTCTCCTACCCAGGGCATCCTTTTATCTCTCCGCTTAACATCACCAAACGGGCCATACCATATGGAAGCTATATCTACATCAATAGGCATAGTATGGGCCGCATGTCTGTATTTTGGTGTAATATATATGTGTGAATATCCTAATTCCTCTTTAAGCGGATGTTCGGAATCCAGAAGTTCTTCAGGAGTTTTAATCACATTCCTTACCTGGCGCACTTCACTTGTACGGTCATCTGCCGGTATTCCGTATTTTTCAGGGCCGTAAGGATTAATGGCCGGATGGGGCCTCGCGACAATAACATTAGGGTCATATTGCGTCGCGTCAACCGGCTCCCTGTGAACTGTCAGGTTTTCCCCGTACTCTATAAACTCATCTTCATCCCTGTAAAATTCAAGACGTCCGGTTTTGTTGTACCACTGTTTGCTTTCATGCGCCTGTTCCCACCCTACGATCTTTGGATACGTCCGGCTCATCAAGAGGGCGGGAATGCCTTTTTTGGCGTCTTCTTCCAGCTTGTTAACGTCGTATCCTTTAGCCATAGATGTCGCGTCCATGATCCTCTGCAAGTACACGTCAACCTTGTCATCGTCAACAAATTTCCAATAGTCAGCAAACCTTTTGTCATTAAGCAACTTGCCAAGAGCCCGGGATATGCCAGCCTGAATCTCTATGTCACCCTTTGTGTCATGAATAAGTTTAACGGGAGCCCGTGGGAACATTTGAAGAAATGGATTTGTCACCGAAGCAGTCGCGTCCTGATATTTCCGTTCGCCCCATGAGTTTGCCGCAAAAAGAATATCAACATATTCGCACGAAGCTGTCCACCACCAGTCAGCTGCCGTCAGCATCTCAATATGCGGTAGAACGTTCACAACAACTTCATAATGCCCTTTCATGTTTCCCAGGATCGAATTCGAATTACAGAACATAAGAGATTTCGTGGGTGTGTTCATATGCGTTTTGCCCGTGAAAAGCTTATTCCCCACCCTAAGCGGCTTATCACCATGTCCATAATAATGCGCGGATTCAAACTTAAAATAACTTTTCACTTTTGAAGATTTCTTTTCATCAAGTTCAATGTTGAAGGGGTCTTCCGCGATATATTTACCTATTCCGTCATAGTAAGAAGCCCTGTAATTCCCCGCATAGCTTCCCACATTACCGCCATGAGTCCCGATATTTCTCGTAAGAGCGCATACAAGGAGCATGGCCCTGTCTTTTAAGTCGCCATTGAAGAATTGGTTCGGTCCCATCCCGGCGACAATAAGGGTCTGGCCTCTATTTTGAGCGATCTGCCTGGCTAAACTTATGATCGCTTCTTTAGGCGCCCAGGTCAATTTAGTTACAGTATCTAAATCATAAGTATCCCTGAGATGCTGGGCAGTAAGACTAAAAACAGACCTGACCTTTACTTTTTTGCCGTCCACTGTTATCTCATATTCCGCGTCTAGCTCCGGATCAATATTAGTCGCTTTAAAGAATTTGCCCACTTCATCCCTGGTTACGGGGGAAAGACCTTTTTTGTTCTTATCCCAAACAACGAAATTACCCCACTCTTCTAAAAGCTCCTCGGATATAACCTGGTCTCCCTGAGCCTTTATTGGCGCGGGTGCCTTTTCTCCCTTTTTAAGGACTTTCGTGTCTCTTCTATTCTTAGGAGGCGTAAATCCGGGAATAACATCTTCCGCGCGCAAGAGTTTCTTCGTATCCATCCTGACTAGAAGCGGAAGGTCAGTAGTGTTCTTGATATAGTCCTCGTCATACAACTTTTCTTTGATGATAACGTTAGCAAGACCAAGCGCGAAGGCCGGATCCGACGCAGGCCTGATAATAATAACTTCATCTGATTTCGAAGCAACCGAAGAATATTCAACGGTAACACTTATTACTTTTGAACCCTTGACTCTTGCCTCGGTCAGCCAGTGGCTATCGGGCATTTTTGTCGAGATCCAGTTCATTCCCCACGGTATGATCAACTTGGCGTTTTCAGCGGTTACCAGGTCAAAATCTATTGTCTGCTGCCCTGTTGCCATAGGATGCCCGGGAGGCAAATCCGTATGAAAAGTATAATTATCCCAGCCTCTGGCTCCCAGTCTTTCCCCCGGGGATACTTCAGGTCTTAGTTTCTCATCCAATAAAGCCATTGAGTTAGCTAAACGATACATACCAAAAACACGTGTTATTCCCAATAAAGGCATACCACCTCTGAATTTCAGGACCTGTGTTCCGGCACCTTGTGTCTTATCGATAGACGCGGGATCATAATAATTCTGTGCCCTTAGAAGGTTTTGTCCTTTTTCCCCGGTATACGTTTCCGTGATATTTATGAGAGCTTTGGCAGCGTAATCATAAGCTTCATCCCATGATACCCTTACAAAATTTTCCTTACCCCTGTTAAGATATTTCTTTGGCGGACTGCCGTTAGCTTGTCGGGGAAAGCCTGCATCAACCCACTTTTTAAAACCTTCTCTAACCGCAGGGTACTTTATACGTCTCGGCCCCTGTATCCTCCGGGTCAAAGCCAGGCCTTTCTGACAGAGCCTGGGTTCCCAGCGCGAAGAAGCTTGATTGCCGTAAACATCTTTTGCCTTACCATAGCCATAACTTGGACCTATTCTTGTCATAATATCGTTCTTTACATACCCCCGGAGTAGACAATTATGAGTGTCATTCGGAGCGCAAAGAAAGTGATATGTATAATCAACTTTAAACTGATCTCGATATATCTTTTCCCAGTCTCTCTCCGGATAATATTCCAAAGGGTTATCGATCTCAGGGACGAATTTTAAACTGGCGAATACCGGGTCTGCCATTAAAAGTCCGCCGATAGAAGCAAGGCTCATCTTCAAAAAACTTCTTCGAGTAAACTTCTTTTTCACTTCTCCCCCTTAAATCTTTAATCTGGTCTTTAATTTAAATTGTTTTTTAGTGACAAGATTCAAAATATTTTCTTCCCCTGCCAGTTTTCTCAATTTACCCAGAAACTCCTGCATTTTCTCCTTGTTCTGGCATATAAGCACGAGATAAAGATTATACTGGCCCTTTCTTAAATAACAATGCGTGACTTCATCGTAATTGGAAAGTTCGGCGGCAATAGCTTCAACTCTGCTTGGATCGATTTTTAAAGCAATGAGGGTGCCTTTGTAACCAAGTTTTCTATGCGAAAGGCCTGCGGCAAAAGTACGTATGAGGCCTCTACTCTTTAAACGTTTAATCCTTTTGATCAGTTCCTCTTCTTCTATGCCTATATTTTTTGACAAAACTTTGAATGGCTCCGGGACAAACGGGATGTCTTCCTGTATGTGATTCAGGATTTGACGGTCAATAGCTGATATTTTCATTTGTCTCCAGGTCTCGCCATTGAGGTTGGGATGGTATCATTATAAAAGTAGTTTATTCAAAAATTGTTTTCTGTCAATACTTTTTTGATGTTTATAATCCATCCATGGCCGTACTAAAACTAGACGGCCTGCGGCTGATAGATACAGAACGGTTCCTCTTGTAAATAATCGCCCGTAGCTGCATATGCGCGTGCTCTGCAGCCACCGCAAACTTTTTTAAATTCGCAAACGCCGCATCTGCCCTGTAATTTTGAATCATCCCGCAAAATATTGAAAAGTTTACTCTCATGCCAGATCTCTTCGAAATCCCGTTCTCTCAAATCACCGGCTGAAACAGGCAGGTACCCGCATCCGAATACTTCACCCTTATAAGAAATAAAACAAACACCTTGCCCTGTAAGGCAACCTTTTGTTGCCCTGCTGAATTCATCAACCTTGTCCTTGTCTTTACCCGGTCCGCGCTGGAGCAGAACCCGATAGTAGTGCGGCGCGCAGGTAGCTTTTATGCGTAACGGAAGATTCAGCTCCAGATCATAAAGATCATTAAACGCTTCTTCATACTCTTTCGGAGTTATCTCGTCCCCTTCTATGTATTTCCCCCTGCCTGTCGGAACCAGAAAAAAAACATGGTAAGCGGCCGCGTTGTGCTTTAAGGCGAAATCACCTATCGACTCCAGTTCACTTAAATTCTTTTTGGTTATCGTAGTGTTTATCTGGATCGGGAGTCCGGACTTTTCCAGGTTCTTTATCCCTTTTAATGTTTCTTCAAACGCGCCTTGCCTGCCGCAGAATCTGTCATGCGACTCGGGGCTTGCCCCATAAACAGAAACGGCTACCATCTTGATCCCGTTTTCTTTTAACCGCACGGCAACATCTTCACTGATCAGTG
>JBHIBX010000080.1:0-5985 GCA_046759285.1 Candidatus Omnitrophota bacterium | reverse complement strand
GAAGGACCGCGTGGTGCCTATGTATACTACCCTTTCTATGGATGCCGTCGTCGCCGAAAACTGGTGGCAGACCATTATCAACGTTTATAAACAAAAAAGACGGTGGGCGTGGGGTGTGGAAAACTTCCCGATCGTGATGAGAGCTTTTTTAAGGAATAAAAATATGCCCTTTTTCCAAAAACTGAAGTGCGGCTTTAAACTTTTCGAGGGACATATTTCATGGGCGACCTGGGCATTTCTTTTAACGATCATAGGGTGGCTTCCGGCCATTTTCGCCGGGAAGGAATTTTCACACTCGGTCTTTTACTATAGCGCCCCCCGGATAGCCGGAACCATATTTCACCTCGCTTCGATCTCGCTTATTACAAGCATTGCGCTTAGCATATGGATGCTTCCCAAAAGAACGGAAAGACACCCCGTTTTAATGAGGATAGGATTTGCCTTCCAGTGGCTTTTGGTCCCGGTCACTTTCATTTTCCTAAGCGCTATTCCTGCGCTCGATGCACAGACTCGCCTCATGTTCGGCAAATACATGACGTTCTGGGTAACGGATAAAGTAAAGAAATGAGAACACTTGTCCTAATTGTCCTTATTCTTTTCCAGTGCACAACTCTGTGTGCGGATAATTTGCGCATCGGGACTACCTACAGCCCCATTCAAAGCAGATATCTTGACCTTGACTGGAAAAAAACATACCTGGCTATACTCGAGTTGGGGTTTGATGTTATACGCCTCGGGGCCTACTGGAATGAAATTGAAAAGGAAAAGGGCGTGTATGATTTCACCGTCCTTGACTGGCAGATAAAGGAAGCCGGGAAAAAGGGGATCCCTGTGATCCTGACAGTGGGCATGAAGGCCCCGCGCTGGCCCGAATATTTTATCCCTGACTGGGTCATTGAAAAGTCTTTCCTTCCTTTTGGAGCGGACGTCTCAAAAGATGATTTCCTCAAGAAACGCACTCTTATTTTTATCGAGAAAGTCGTGGATCATTACAAAAGAGATCCCATAATACGCTATTGGCAGGTTGAAAACGAACCACTCGACCGTATCGGCGAAAAACACTGGCTTATCGGAAAAGATTTTTTAAAGCAGGAAGTGGAACTCGTCAGAAAGCTCGACGGAAAAAAGAGACCGATCCTTCTTACGGCAGCAACGTATCCGAATGCTTTCCAACGTTTTTTATCCCGCATTTTCGTGAAACATGATCCGATTAGAGAGTGTCTGGAGCTGTGTGATGTTCTGGGGCTTAACGTTTATCCTGTGATAGGGCAGAAAGTGCTTTTTATGGATATTTATTTCAGGACCACGCGCCAACAGCGGGACATGTATTTTTCAAAAGTGATATCAATAGCAAGAAGCGAAGGAAAAGATGTATGGATAATGGAGCTCCAGGCCGAACCCTGGGAGCCCGGCCATCTCGTTTATAAAGAAAAGAAACAACCGCTTACCGGAAACCCCGAAGAAGTTAAAGAAAGCTTTGAAGAATTTCGCAATCTCGGGGTCGATACCATTCTTCTTTGGGGAGCCGAATACTGGCATTACCGCGAGACCCGGCACAAGGATGCAAAATGGCAGAACACCGTTCGCGGTCTTATTGGTGCCCAATAGCGTCGGCCTGCTGTAAAGAATTGGAAAACTCCCCTTTAGCTGATATAATATAAATACTATGATCCGCTTTAAAGGTAAGAATAGAGGCCTGGTTGTTGTCTCAAACAGGCTCCCGTTTACAAGGAAGGTAAACGAAAAAGGGAAATCCGTATGGGAGAAAGCCGCCGGAGGCCTCATCACGGCCATGGAGCCTATACTCTTTAACGCAAACGGGACATGGTTAGGCTGGGACGGGTATCCCGTGGAAGAAGCCAGGCACGATAAGATCGACCTTATAGACGTCAAAGATATCGAAAGCAAGGACAAGCTCAAAGGGAAAGGCAGAAAATCGTACCGTATAGGATGTATCCCGATAAACGCCTCGCAGGTAGATAAGTATTATAACAGATTTTCCAACGGAACCTTGTGGGGGCTTTTCCACTACTTTTTCGAAAAAAGTTTTATTGATTATTCCGCCTGGCAGACCTACCTCGAAGTGAACAAGCTTTTTGCCGGATACATTGACAAGGTCGCCTCCAAAAGCGATATCGTCTGGATACAGGATTTTCATCTTTTCATGGTCCCGTATTACCTGAGGCAGCTCAGACCGAAACAGGAGATCCATTTTTTCCTGCATATTCCCTTTCCCCACATCGACATATTTTCAATCCTGCCCTGGCAGAGGACTATACTGGAATCGCTTCTTTGCTGTAACAGTGTCGGGTTTCATCACAGGCAGTACATGCGCAATTTCGGGGAAGCAGTGGAGCACTACAGGAGAGCAAAGAAGGATTCCGGAGAAAAAACATTGGAAGACATGACCAGGACCCATTTTTACGTAAACCCGATAAGCATAGATTTCGATGTTCTTGATAAAACTTCACGCAAGCCGGATGTGGCCAAGAGAAGAGAAGAAATAAGGCATGAAGCGAAGTGTCCCAAAGTGATCGTCGGCGTTGACCGCATTGACTATTCAAAAGGCATAAAAGAAAGACTACTCGGCCTTATGATGCTGCTTGAGGAGCATCCCGAGCTGAAAGAACAGTTTTTCTATTATCAGCTCGTTGTTCCCAGCAGGGAAGACGTGAAGACATACAGAAGACTAAAAAAGGAGATCGACGAGATCATCGGCAGACTCAACGGGAAATATTCCACGGGACTTTGGGCGCCCGTTCATTACAATTACGGCACTGTTCCTTTTGAAGAACTTATCGCCCTGTATTCCTCGGCAGACGTGGCCCTGGTAACACCCCTCAGAGACGGCATGAATCTTGTTTGCAAGGAATATGTTGCAGCCCACTCCGATAATGACGGAGTTCTCGTCCTTTCAAAATTCGCCGGGGCTATAGCTGAGATAAAAAACTGCATTCCTGTTAATCCTTACAGTCCTGAAGACATCGCGGACGCGATTTATGAAGCCCTGCACATGTCGAAGGCAGAGAGAAAAAAGAGAATGACCAAGATGCGGAACAACATAAAATATCACAACATAAACACCTGGCTTGAAAATTGCCTGAAGCATTTCGAATTATCCGGAGAAGTGGAACCGAACAAATGAAACACCTTGCGAAAGAATGGGGGAAGATAGAAAACGCGCTAAAAGATAAATACTTGTACGTCTTTCTTGATTTTGACGGGACGCTTACCCCTATCCGCAGGAAGCCGGGAGAGGTCAGACTAAGCAGGTCCACCAGGGATGCGCTCCGGAAACTCGCTTCCCGGAAAAATATTGCCGTAGCTGTTATCAGCGGGCGGGCGCTCCGGCAGGCCCGGAAGATGATAGGCGTAAAAGGCATTATCTATGCCGGGAATCACGGGCTTGAAGCTGAAGGCCCGGGCCTTAAGTTCACAGTGCCCGGAGTTTTAAGGGCAAAGAAGACCATTTCTGCGATAAGCAAAAAATTAAAGAAAGAGATCAGGCCCATTAAAGGGGCGTTAGTGGAGGACAAGGGCCTGACTCTTAGTGTTCATTACCGGATGGTCAGTCGAAGCAGACAGGGGGAACTTGGAAAAATTTTCAACAAGATTACAACGCCTTACAGATCTTCCGGAAAAGTTGTCGTAACCTCAGGAAAGAAAGTCTGGGAGGTCAGGCCGCCGGTCAAGTGGAACAAGGGAAAAGCAGCCCTGGAACTGCTCAGACGGGAAAAAAGAGAAACAAAAAAAAGTGTAACCTCTTTCTATATAGGCGATGACAGGACTGACGAGGACGCGTTCCGCCTCTTAAAGCGCAGATCCTACACCGTAAAAGTCGGAAAGAAAGGCAGAAAAAACTCCCTGGCCAAATACTATCTGCGCAACACGAAAGAGGTGAGGGATTTTTTGAAGAAGCTTTTGACCAGCAAAAGGAAGGAGAGCCATGTTTGATGACAGGAGCAGAAAATATGGTAACCAATATGTTCCGCTTAAACCAGTAGACGTTAATTTATACGAGCCTTTTGTCGGAAAAGAGGGACTGGATTACATAAAGTTTCTGGCCGCTCCTTTGGAGAAAAAAGTTTGGGCGAATGTCAACTCTACCTTTATAGGCGGCGGCGTCGCGGAAATGCTTCAAAGTATGGTTCCTCTTGCAAGGGGACTCGGTATCGACGCCAGGTGGTTTGTTATCGAAGGGAGCGACGAATTTTTTACCGTGACAAAGAAATTCCACAACCTGCTTCAGGGGGTCGACCAGGACATTACTTTAAGGGAGATATTTCACGCTTATCTTGACACGATCGATGAAAACACGCGGGAAGTCGAAGTGGTGGGGCACATGGTCACCATCCATGATCCTCAGCCCGCGGCCATGATCATGCAGGGCAATGTCTACGGCCATATATTCTGGAGGTGCCATATTGACACTTCCGGCGCCAGCCGCAGGATATGGCGCTTTCTGCTTCCTTACATCAACCAGTACGAAGGGGCCATTTTTACCTCCAGGGATTTTATGAGGGAAAACATCCAGGTGCCCGCTTACGAGATCAATCCGTCGATTGACCCGCTGCGCGAAAAAAATAAGCGCCGCACCAGGAAGGAAGCGCTGAAAGTTCTAGAGGATCTCTTTAACAAGAACAATATCGATCCGGAACGCCCGATCATAGCTGCCGTGTCCCGGTACGATGTCCACAAGAACCAAAGGGCGATTATTGAGGCCTTTAAACTTATCAAAAAGAACCCTTCCAAGGGTATAGATCCGATCCTCATCATGATCGGTAATTCCGCGAGCGACGATCCCGAGGGGATGAAGATGTACGAAGAGATGCAAAAGGCCGCGGAAGAAGAGAAAGATATCCATCTATTTCTTAATGTAGAGAATAACGATCCGGTCATCGGTTCACTTCTTTCGATCTCTGACTGTTTCGTTCACGTGTCCACGAAAGAGGGATTCGGCCTCGTTGTTTCGGAAGCGATGTGGCAGGGGACCCCCGTTGTTGGAAGCAAGGTCGGGGGGATCCAGAAGCAGGTTATAAACGGTCATAACGGCTTTCTGGTCGAGCCTTATGAGCGAGCGGAAATAGCCAAAGCCATTAAATCCATCTTGGAAGATAAGCCTCTTAGAGAAACCCTCAGCAAGCATGCCCAGCAAAGCGTGGAGCAGCATTTCTTACTTCCCCACATGCTAGTAAAGCATCTTATGCTGATGAGGTATTGCCTTGAGATCGACAACAAGATCCCGAAGTTCAGGATAAACAGCTTGTCTTACAAGGAAATAACCCAGGCCCTTTACGGACGGACAGTCTGGCCGTTCTCCACCAATGACTTGAAAAAGAGGTTCGAGGTCATCTGGGAAGGGCTTGAACGGTAAACCAAAAAGGAGGAGTCTTAATGAAAATCGCTATTATGGCCGCCTGGAATACTTCCAGCGGCGTTGCCATGCATGCCGAACCGATAGGCAAGGCCTTCAAGAAGATGGGGCATGACCTTGCCGTATTTACTTATTTAAAAAATGATTACCACGGAGACGGGATCACGGCCAAAGACGAAAGATATGTGGTAAGGTGTTTTGGTACCAGGCCCGGCACTTATGTTATAAATTCCGGCCCCATTGTGACTGCCGATTATGATATCCTGATGGTCGAGGACGTGGGGATGCTCCCCGTGGAGAAACTGGCCAATCTTATGCCTGTTATAAAGAAGAAGGCAAAGGTCGTTCACGTGGTCCATGAAAACAAACTTTGCGAACATTCCTGGTTTTACAAGATAGACTGGGATAAGGTCGTTTATTTTGATGAGAGACAGAGGTTCATAAAAAAGATCTACCCTGACGCGACCTACATTCCTTTCCCCTGCTATCCTTCAAGAAGGGGGGACAAGATCAAGGCCAGAAAGAAGCTGAAGCTTCCCTTGAAAAAGAAGATCATTTATTCTTTCGGCCAGCGCGGCTATCACGCGTATTACCGCGACCTTCCTCCAAAG
>JBHIBX010000079.1:0-6084 GCA_046759285.1 Candidatus Omnitrophota bacterium | reverse complement strand
AACCGACGTTGAGGTCCTGGGAGCCGAAGAGGGTGTCGATGTCTCGGACATCACCGCGAAAAGCGCCACAGCCCCTATTGTCAAGATGGTCAATCTCATTATCGGGGAAGGGCTCAAAAAGAGAGCAAGCGACATTCATATTGAACCTGAGGAAAAATCTTTACGGATAAGGTACCGCATTGACGGAGAACTGCACGAAGCTTTTGATCTTCCGAAAAAGAACCAGAACGCCGTCCTGACAAGGCTCAAGATAATGTCGAATATGGACATTACCGAGACCAGGGTACCTCAGGACGGAAGATTCAAGATAAGCATGGAAGGAAGGGAGATAGATTTCAGGGTCTCCGCTCTTCCGACGACCTTTGGCAACAAGGTAGTTCTCAGGGCTCTTGACAGGAGTAGTTTATCTGTGGGACTCGAGACGCTTGGCTTCTTACCTGAGCCGCTTGCTGACTTCAAACAAGCTCTTTCAATGCCTTTCGGGATCATTCTGGTGACCGGCCCCACGGGGAGCGGGAAGTCTACCACACTTTATTCCATACTTACCGACTTGAACTCTCCCGAACGGAATATCATGACAGTAGAAGACCCCGTGGAATACCAGGTCCAGGGTTTGACGCAGATAGCCGCCCGGCCGGAAATAGGGCTGGCTTTTGCTAATGGCCTGAGGGCCATACTCAGACAAAGTCCGGACATTATCATGGTAGGTGAAATAAGGGATTTTGAAACCGCGGATATCGCCATAAAGGCATCTCTTACGGGACAGATGGTGCTGAGCACGCTTCACACCAATGATGCGGTCGGGGCGATCACGCGCCTTGCCAATATGGGGATCGAACCGTTCCTCATCGCATCAAGCCTTTTAATGACCTGCGCGCAGAGGCTATTGCGTAAGATATGTCCGCATTGCAAGGTCAAAGATAAAGAGATTCCCGCCGATTTCCTGAAAGAACTGGGCGAAGAGCATCCCCAGGTGTGTGAAACCAAGGAATTTTATAAAGGTAAAGGATGCGCCAAATGCAACGAAACGGGGTATCTGGGGCGTCTGGGAACGCTTGAGACGCTTCTTGTTGACGATAAAATAAGAGAGATGATAAATAGAAAACAGTCCGAAGAGGACATAAGAAAGTATTTAAATGAAAGAGGCGCTAAGACCCTTCGCGAGAACGCGATGACCAAATTCTGCAACGGGTGGACGACGCTTGAAGAAGTCTTAAGGGTGACGTAGATGGGTAGATTCAGTTATGTAGCGAAAGATAGAGACGGGCGGACCGTAAAAGGCGCGTTAGAGGCTCCCGACAAGCGGCAGGCACTTGACCTCTTAAGGGGGAAAGGACTTTTGATCCTTAAACTCGAAGAAGCGAGAGCCGGGATAAGCCTGTTCGCTGGTTTTAAGGGAAAAGGGAAAGCAAAGGCCAAACTTGACGAACTGGTGATTCTGTCAAGACAGTTGGCTACGATGATAGATTCCGGTATTCCCGTGGTCAGTGCGCTTGACATACTTTCCGAACAGTCGGACAACGAGGGCCTGAAGAGTACTCTGGTGGAGATACGGGATTCGGTCAATACCGGGTCAAGTCTTTCTGACGCCATGATGAGACACACCTCGGTTTTTTCCTCATTTTTTGTCAGCATGGTCAAGGCCGGAGAATCCAGCGGCACTCTGGACGACATACTGGACAGGGTCGCGACTTATCTTGAAAAAAGCAGCGCACTCCAAAAAAAGATAAAATCAGCGCTCATATACCCGGCGGTAGTCACTCTAATGGCTGTTGCCATAACCCTGGTAATGATATTGAAGGTCATACCGGTGTTTAAGGATATCTTTTCGGGATTCGGAGCCACGCTCCCCGCGCCTACGCAATTTCTTATAAATTTGAGCGATTTTATGACACACTATTTTTTCCTGTTTTCCGGGATAGTTATCGGTGTGGTGCTCTTGGTAAGATGGTATATGAGCACCGAAAAAGGGCAGTTCTTTATAGATAAGTTGAAACTCATGCTCCCTGTTTTTGGACCCTTGTTCAAGAAAGTGGCGATAAGCAAATTTAGCCGCACATTAAGCACTTTGATACAAAGTGGTGTCCCCATACTTGCGGCCTTGGAGATCGTGGCTAAGACTGCAGGCAACGTTGTTGTTGAGAAGTCCGTTAACAGTGTCAAGAACAACGTAAGGGAGGGTGAAAATATTGCTTCCCCGCTTGCCAGGAGCGGCATATTCCCCCCGATGGTTACGCGAATGGTTTCAGTCGGCGAAAAAAGCGGTGAATTGGAAAAAATGCTTATAAAGATCGCCGACTTTTTTGACGAGCAGGTTGACACGTCCGTTGACGGGCTGACAAGCATGATCGAGCCGCTCATAATCGCTTTTCTGGGCATAATCATAGGCGGTATCGTCCTGTGTATGTTCTTGCCGATATTCAAAATATCTTCGATCATACAGGTCTAGTTAGTAGTAAATAAAGTCAGATAGAATAGTTTTATTTCTGCAACTTGTTTACATATAAATAGTTAATTAGAGATTTGCATATAATAAATCTTGATGGTATACTTATATTGTGGACTTATGTCCTCAAATACTGTTCTTTGAAAGGAGGTGAGACCGATGAAGCTCAAGAAACTACTCGGAAAAGGTGGCTTCACGCTTGTTGAAATTATGATCGTTGTTGCAATCATAGGTTTATTAGCAGCGGTTGCCATCCCTAACTTCATGAGAGCTCGGGAAAGGGCGCAGCAGAACGCTTGTATCGCGAACCTGAAACAGGTAGACGGGGCAAAGACCCTGTGGGCTCTCGATTCAGGCGCTAGTTCGTCATCCACGCCCGGTTGGGGTGACCTCATTGATACATATATCAAGAGGACCCCGGGTTGTCCGGCGGGTGGAACCTACACGATAGGTAACATGACCACTGACCCGGCATGTACGGAATCAACGGCTACTTATGGCCATGCGCTGTAATGAAAGGGATGCATTTTAGCAGGCGTCACCGAAAAAGGGCGATCATTTGATCGCCCTTTTTTTGCTTTTTCAAAATATGAATGTATAATATTAATAATTCGCTAAATAGAGCAAAGAGGAGGAACGGTCTGGAAAAGAAAGGGTTCACGCTTGTTGAGATTATGGTCGTTGTCGCGGCTATAGGCATTTTGGCAATGACATTCATACCCACTTTAATGAGGGCCAGAAATGCAGCCAGGAAACAAGCTTGTATAGCCAACTTGAAGACCATTGAAGTCGCTAAACCTTTGTGGGCAGTACAGGAAGAAAAGACATCCCAAGACGTGCCCGCATGGAGTGATCTTATACCGGCGTACATAAAAAAGACTCCGGCTTGCCCTGCGGGCGGAATATACATAATGAGAAGCAGCAAGAAAAAACCGACTTGCACTCAAGCCGGACATGACCTCCTGTAGGTAACGCAAAGGAAATAAAATGAGAAAGATGTTGGGAAAAAGAGGATTTACGCTGGTAGAGATCATGATGGTAATCGCGATCGTGGCCGGGCTGGCAGTGGTGGCTATACCGAATTATATACGCATCAGGAGGATAGCCCACCAGAACGCGTGCATTCATAACCTTAAAGCTATGGATGAAGCAAAGGACATGTGGGCCTTGATGGAAGGAAAGGTATCGGCTGACACACCCTCTTGGGGCGATCTTATAACCGAGTATATCAAAAAGACGCCGTCCTGCCCCGATGGCGGAACATATTCGATCAATAGGGTTGATGAATATCCTACCTGTACGACTACAGACCATGAACTCATTTAGCCGGCTGCTTTTTATTGTCGCCGTTATAGCGTTTTCCCTTTATTTTTTCACGGACAATAAGGTAGACCCCGACTTGTGGGGACATTTGGAGTTTGGCGAAGATATATATAAAAATCTAAATGTTCCGCTTTATGACACATATTCATATTCTTCAGCCGGAGCAAGATGGGTAAATCATGAATGGCTTTCAGAGCTGGTTTTCTATACCATCTTCAAGTTTGCCGGGGGCGCCGGACTCCTTGCCTTAAAGTTTTGCGTCGGGCTTATTATAGCTCTGTTGATCTATCTTTCCGTTTCAAAGAACACCGAAAGTGTTTTTTTAAAGATCTTCTTTATTATTCTGCCCCTTTCTGTCATAGGCTATGGTTTTGCGACAAGGCCGCAGATCTTTACCTATCTCTTTTTCACTCTTACGATCTTTCTTATTGGCAGATTCGAAAAAACCCGGCAGAGGAAATGGTTATACCCGTTTCCCCTTATTTTTCTTTCTTGGAGCAACCTCCACGGTGGGTTTATTGCCGGGATAGGGGTGCTCTTGATCTACTGCCTCGTCAAAGTTCTTGAAAAAAGCGCCACGAAAAGCTTGATCGTCATAACCGTTTCTTCAATAGCAGCGACGTTCATAAATCCCAACGGTCCGGGAGTATGGGCGTTTCTTTTTAAAACGCTTACTCTTTCGCGGCCGTATCTGCCGGAGTGGGGGAGAGTGACTTTCTCTTCTTATTTCGTCGATTATTTCGCGATTTCAATTATTACGCTTGTGGGACTTGTGTTTTCGCGCCTCAAACGAAACGCGTTCGAAACGGTTCTTCTTGTTATCGGACTCTTTGTTTCGTTTTTGCACAACAGGCACATTGTTCTTTTCGCCGTACTGTTCTCCATGTATATGCCTAAATACGTGGATTCATTTACCGGAAGATTGTTTGTCGGCCTGGAAAGAAAGCTCTCAGAAAGATTTTTAAGAATTTTTGTTTTAGCCCTGTCCCTGGTTTTCTTCCTGGGGGCTGCCTTTCAGGGAAAAAGGGCGCCGTTCAGGATCGAAGTTCCGGAAGACAAATATCCCGTTGGAGCCGTAAAATTTATTAAAGATAACCGCATCGAAGGCAACATCTTCTGTTTTTTTGACTGGGCCCAGATGTGCATAAGAGAGCTTCCCGGCACAAACAAGGTCTTTTTTGACGGGAGGTACAGGACGGTCTATGACGAAGACTTGATAGAAGGCTACTTTGAAGTTCTATACGGCGAGAGGGAATACAAGGATTTCCTCAGGGCCTTTCCGGAGACCGATATAATGCTTTTGCATCCTTCGAATCAGCTTGCCGTGAAGTTGTCGGAAGACCCTGAATGGACAAGGGTTTACGCTTCTTATACCGCGCAGGTGTTCCTGAAAAATAACGACAGGAACAAAAATATTATTGAGCGTTCCAAGAAAGGAAGGCTTATATTCAGCCCCGGGCAGGGCCCGTTTTACCTGGAAAAATGACAGAGCAAATTCCAAAATATCGGATAATCGTTATTTCTTTCTTCCTGGTTTTTCTCTGTGTCGGCTTGATCGCTTTCAAGGACTACGGCATTTCCTGGGACGAACTTGTATCCAGAAACAACGGTCTTTTGACGTACAAATATGTTTTTGAAGGGGATCAGGAACTTTTGACTTACAGGGACAGGTATTACGGGACGGCCTTTGAGACACTTCTTCTCATGATCGAAAAAGCGATAGGTTTCGATGACCCAAGGGGGATCTTTTTATTCCGCCACCTTGCCACGTTCCTGTTATTTTACGCGAGTGTTATTTTCTTTTATTTTTTATGCAAGTACCGTTTCAGGGACTGGAAAATGGGCCTTTTGGGCGCGCTCTTTCTGGTCTTGAGTCCGAGGATATTCGCGCATTCTTTTTATAATTCAAAAGACCTGGCATTTTTATTCATTTTCATTATAAGCGTTTTTAGCCTGGTGAAGTATCTCGAGAAAAAGTCCTTTCTTAGAGCGGTCCTCCACGCTTTTATCTGCGCCTTTCTGATCGATACGCGCATTCTGGGCATCCTCATTCCCGGTTTCACCGTCTTGTTCTTTGCTTTTGATCTATTTATGGACAAAGATGAGAAAAAGGCGAAAGCGCTGATCACCTTTTCGGTATATGTTGTAATGCTTGTTTCTTTTACGGTGCTTTTCTGGCCGGTTCTTTGGATAAGCCCGGTACGCCAGTTCATTACAGCGTTTAAGCAGATGAGCCGTTTTCATTTCTGGTCCACGGTCCTATATCTGGGTGAATATATAAAAGCCAAAAACCTTCCGTGGCACTACATACCCGT
>JBHIBX010000078.1:0-6087 GCA_046759285.1 Candidatus Omnitrophota bacterium | reverse complement strand
AGGGCGGGAGAACATGGAACAAGAACAAGCCAGCATTCTGGTAATAGACGACGAACGGAAAATAACCGAAATAATAGGCGACTTTCTGATCAGCAAAGGTTTTAATGTAGAAAAAGCCTATGGCGGCCAGGAAGGGCTGGATATAGTAGAAGGAAACCCTTCGATCGATCTTGTAATTCTGGACATGAAGATGCCCGGTCTTGACGGTATGGCCGTAATAAAGAAGCTGGAAAGCCTCGGAAAAAATATCCCAATATTGATCGTCACCGGTTCTATAGGACTGCCGCATGTGATCCATTCTCAAGGAATAAAATGCGAAGGGGTGCTTATAAAACCGGTGCGCCTCTCGAAACTCCTGGAAACCATCAAAGAGATTTTATCGCGCAAAAAGTGACAAAATGGAAACAGAAATATATTCCATGGCCTTTGGAGGAGACGGCGTGGGGAAGGTGGACGGAAAAGTTTGCTTTGTAAAGGGCGCTATCCCCCCAGAGAAGGTCTTATTCGACGTAACCAAAGAAACTTCCAGTTACATAAAGGGGGATCTGGTCCGTGTTCTTTCTTCTTCACCGGACAGGGTGGAGCCGGCGTGCAGATATTATAACAAATGCGGGGGATGTCAGCTTCAGCACGTCTCGTATGAGAAAGAGCTTTTTTATAAAAGGGAACAGGTTATTGAGCTTATTAAAAGGATTGCCGGGAAAGAAGAGTTTGAATGCGCCCAGATAGTCGCCTCTCCCGACTGCTACCATTACCGGTCAAGCGTTACTCTTCATAAAAAAGGAGAGAAGTACGGATATTTCGCGGGAAGCAGTTCGCCCAGGGGAACGATCATAGAGATCGAGGAGTGCCCCATAACCAATGAGGCCATCAACAAGGAGCTTTCGGGTCTTATGGTCGAAGGCGGCAGGGAAGAGCTCACACTGAAATCAGACTACAAGGGAAGCGTTTGGAGTTCTGAGAAGCCCGGGGAAAGATTTTTTCTTGACCGGTATGGAGACGTTGAAATGTATTTCTCGCCAAGGACTTTTTCTCAGGCAAACCGTTATATTTCAGAAAAGATGGCAGAGAAGCTGGGGGAGTGGATCGGAGAGGTCCCTTCAGGAGCCGCGTTTTTTGACGTTTATTGCGGTGTCGGCTTTTTTAGCTTCCTCCTGAAACAGGACTTTGAGGTAAGAGCCGGGATGGATTCAAGCAAAAAGAAGAACTTACAGAATATGAAGTTTTACAGAGGGGACGTGGAGAAGGAATTTTTACCGATGTTCGAGAGACTAAAGAAAGGTCTAAACGTGCTCCTTCTTGATCCGCCAAGAAAGGGGACAGGCCGAGATTTCCTTGACAAAATCAAGATCAGGGACGATATTAATAAGATGTATTATATATCGTGTGATCCGGCTCGGCTGGCAAGGGACGTGAAAGTGATCGAGGAAGGAAGCAAGTGGTCTTTAGGAAAAGTTGCCGTTTTCGATATGTTTCCGAGGACGAAGCATATAGAAGCGATGGTTGAATTTATTAAAGGAGGTTATCATGAAGGTCTTTAAGGGTATCGGTTTGATTCTTGCGGCATGCCTGGTTTTTAGCATGGTGCCCGGGGAAGTGTCTTACGCGAAAAAGAAAAAGAAAGAAGTAGTGGATTATAAGCTTTCCTCGGACCCGAGGCTGGAGAAGGCCAGAGAAAAATTCGATAAAGCACAGATGTACATGGAGAGGGGACACAAGGAGTTCAGGGGCAGGGCCGGCCTGGCGAAGAAACACTTTGAGTTTGCGGAAAGTTATTTCAATGCAGCAGCCTTCCATTATCGCGAACTTGGCGATAGATATGATATTGATACAGAGCATGAAGTGACAGTGAGTAACAGGTTGTCCCGGGAAGCCCATGTCTGGGTAAGTAAAGCCAAAAGGAAAAGTAAAATGAGTGCCGCGGCTCATTAATCAAACCAAGGAGATAAGATATGTTTAGGGAAGAGATAAAGGTCCTGGATTGCACGGTCAGGGATGGTGGACTCATTAACGACCATTACTTTGACGACGAGTTCGTCAGGGAAGTCTATAAAGCCGTTTCTGCTGCCGGGGTAGATTATACCGAGATAGGGTACAAGTGCTCTAAAAAAATAATGTCGCCGGACATGTTCGGTAAATGGAAGTTCTGCGAAGAAGATGATATACGCCGGACGATCGAAGGAGTCGAGTCGAAGACCAAGCTTTCAGTCATGGTCGACGTCGGGAGGGTGGAAAAAGATGAAATAAAGCCGTGCGACCAGAGCATTATCGACATGATCCGCGTGGCTACATACGTGAAAGACGCGGACAAAGCGATCGACCTTGTCAACGACGCGATCGATAAGGGGTACGAAACCACGGTAAACATCATGGCGGTATCGAGGGCCCTTGATAACGAACTTGACGAAGCGCTGGAGCAGATTGAAGAGCAGACAAAGGCCCTGGCCGTTTACATAGTGGACAGTTTCGGGGCGTTATATTCCGAAAACATCCAGTACCTGGCGCAGAAATACAAAAAATTCCTGAAAACCAAGGAAGTGGGCATACACGCACACAATAACCAGCAGCTTGGTTATGCCAATACGATACAGGGCATCATAGAGGGCTGCAATTTCGTCGACGGCACCGTTTACGGGATCGGCAGGGCCGCTGGGAACTGTCCCCTGGAGCTTCTCCTGGGTTTTCTCAAAAATCCGAAGTTCGATCTGAGACCGATTCTGGACGTGATCGCCAAGGAGTTTATACCCCTGAGGAAAAAGATCGAGTGGGGGTATGTCATACCCTACGCCATAACCGGCATGTTTAACGAACATCCCAGAGCAGCCATGGAACTCAGGAAGACGGATAAAAAAGAAAATTACCGCGAGTTTTACGAAAGCATGTCACCCGCGGATCTTGAATGACCATGGATATAGCGAGATTTGAAAAACTTCCCCTTATGGGGATAATAAGAGGCGTGGACGTAACCGATATCGGACCGTTGATCGAGACTACAGCAGAAGCGGGGCTCGAGACGATAGAGGTCGCCATGAACACCCCGGATGCCGCTAAAATGATCTCTAAAATACGCGAGATATCCAAAGGAAGCCTTATAGTCGGGGCGGGCACTGTGATCTCAAAAAATGATCTTGACGCGGCTCTGGGTTCTGGGGCCAGCTTTATAGTCATGCCCTCTTTGGTCGAAGATCTCGTAAAATCATGCGTGGAGAAGGGTGTTCCGGTCTTTCCCGGAGCTCTTACCCCAAGGGAAGTTCTAGAGGCCTGGGAGTGCGGAGCGGCCATGGTCAAGGTTTTTCCTTCCAACGTGTTCGGACCCGGGTACATGAAAGCCCTCAAGGGGCCGTTCGGGAAGATAAAATTGATGGCGGTCGGCGGTATTCGCCTGGAGACGATTCCGGAGTATTTTTCATCAGGTGCTGATGCCGTTGCTTTTGGCGGCGGTGTTTTTAAAAAAGAATGGCTCGAGGCGAAGGATTTCGAGTCGATAGGAAAGCTTGTTAAGCAGTATGTGGAAGCAGTGAAAGAAGCGCGTTGTAGATGATGGATTTCGGGATTGGTCTGGGGGTGTGTTCCGCGCGCAGTTTTTTTTCCGAAGGAAAAATGTTTGAGCACGGAATACACCCCCAGACCATTCCCCAGTGCGATCAAATCAACTGGCTTAAGACCGACGACCGACGAAAACATGCGAATTATATCCTGGAACGTCAACGGACTGCGGGCAGTGCTCGAGAAAGGTTTTCTCGGCTGGCTCACCAAAGAATCTCCTGACGTTCTTTGCCTCCAGGAGACAAAAGCGCTCCCCGACCAATTGAAGGCATCGGTTACCTCTCCCGCCGGATATACAACTTACTGGAACAATCCCGTTAAAAAGGGCTACGCGGGCGTAGCGGTTTTTACAGCCAAAAAGCCGGTCTCGGTAAAGAATGATTTTTCAGTTGAAAGTTTCAATACCGAGGGAAGGGCGCTTATCCTTGACTTTAAGGAGTTCATCCTCATAAACGTGTATTTTCCGAACGGCAGGATGGGACCCGACCGCCTGGAATACAAGCTAAAGTTCTACGATAGGTTCCTGGAATTCGTTGACGGGCTGAAGAAAAGAAATATCGTCATATGCGGAGATTTTAACACCGCCCATAAGGAAATAGACTTGGCGCGTCCGAAAGAGAACGAGATGTTTTCGGGTTTTCTGCCGGTTGAGAGAAAGTGGATCGATAAATTTGTCTCCCATGGCTATGTTGACACGTTCAGGCACTTCAATGAAGAGGGAGGAAATTATACCTATTGGGATTATAAAGGCCGCGCCCGGCAGAAAAACATCGGCTGGCGCCTGGATTATTTTTTCTCCACAGAAAAATTCCTCTCCAAAGTCAAAATCGCTTTTATCATGTCAGAAGTGCAAGGCTCAGATCACTGTCCTATAGGAATAGAGATCAGGTGAAAAGAGAACTTCCTAAGCTACTAATTGCTGATAAAAATAACAGGATCTACGACATTCCGCACCTGCAGGCGACAGGCATGAAAGGCGGCCAGCCGTTTCGCCTGGATAGTTCCGAGCTTATAGAACTTCATCCTGACAGCGAACTTTTTATGCTCCCTGACAGAGGTCCTATCGGTTTTGACCGGGATTCAGGGCAATATGTCAGACCAGAGGACTGTTATGCGGTAGCAGCTTTTCTTGCGCCGGGATTTACCGCGACCTATAACGCTTCTTATCATGAGCAGGGGCGGAGACGCGCGTTACCCCTGTTCAGTTATGTAGCCGTCGCTTTTTATAAAGACAGGTTTTACGCTTCCGGAATACGCATAGACAGGGAAAAGAGACAGGAACTTAAAGGCATGGACATGAGGCTTGTCCGCAGGAACATTAAATCGTTCCGAAAGCTATTCCCAAAAAACCGTCTTGTACGTCACCTCGAAGGATGCGCTCTTTGTTATGGATGCCCGGCAGCTAAAAACTTCTTCCTCAAAAGATATGAGTGCCCTTTGCCGACATCGCCTACTTGTAACGCGAGGTGCATAGGGTGCATCTCTTATCAGCCCGGTAAAGGGTGTTCCGTGACACAACCCCGTATCGATTTTGTTCCTACCGCGGAAGAAGTGGCGGAAGTCGCGCTTTTTCACATTCGCAACGTGCGTGATCCTGTCATAAGTTTCGGCCAGGGATGCGAAGGGGAACCGCTTATGGTCGGAGATCTTTTGGAAAAATCAATACGCCTTATACGCAAGTCCACGACCAAAGGCATTATCAATCTTAATACAAATTCAAGCAAGCCTGATGTCATGCGCAGGCTTTTTGAAGCGGGCCTTGATTCTATTCGGGTGAGCATGAGCAGTGTTCGCGAAGATTTTTATTCAAGATATTATATACCCCGGGGCTATGGCTTTAAGGATGTTCTTACCTCGATAAAGTTCGCGAAAAAAGCGGGGGGATTTGTCTCTATTAATTACCTTGTAATGCCGGGATTTACGGATTCACGTAAAGAAACGAAGGCGCTATTCAGTTTTCTTGAAAAGATGAAGGCGGACATGATACAATGGCGCAACCTGAATTACGACCCTATGGCGTATTTCAGGAAGCTGAAGCTTTCTGTAAAACGGGAAGAGATGCTCGGTATGCGTGAGCTTATTGAGAAAGTAAAGAAAGAATTTCCAAGTATTATGCACGGATACTTCAACCCGTCAAAAACCCGCATTCACGCAAATCTAACCAGGTTAGATCTGTCAGATTAGAAGGGGATTTATGCGAAAATTCTTGATTGTTTTACTTGTTGCAGTTTGTGTGCTTTCCGGTTGCGCGCCGAAAGCACCGGTCGAACTATCCTTAAACGCCAGGAGCGCGATGATCATAGACGCGAGGAACGGTGAAGTTCTCTTTGAGAAGAACGCCGATTTTAAATCTCCTCCCGCATCAACGGCGAAAGTTATGACGGCAATTATTGCCATAGAGAATGCGCCGCTGAAAAGAAAAATAATCCCCTCAAGCAACGCTGTCGGCGCCGAACCCATTATTACAGGCCTTAAACCCGGAGTTGAGTACAGCCTGAGTGACCTTTTAGCGGCTTTGCTGATAAAGTCGGCTAATGATGC
>JBHIBX010000077.1:0-6101 GCA_046759285.1 Candidatus Omnitrophota bacterium | reverse complement strand
ATGCCCGTGGACAAAGTCACTTTCCGGCACAAAACTCCGGGCTATTGCTTGTCTGATGCGCATTCGTACCGGCTCAGTGAATTTGTTCTGGTTAATCGCATCTGTAAGAGGTATATAATCCAGGGGTAGCAAATTAAGTTCGTAATAATACCTTGTTTGCAGGTCAACGAAAGGAAAAACGCTACGAGCAAAAAGGTCGGGCAACACCAGGGATGTTCTGACATCCAGAACTCCCTTATATCGTCAATATTTCCTAAGTTTGCCGGTTTTCTAATTATCTGCAGACCGTTTCTATGCTGGTAAATCCTGACATCAGGTTCTAAAAGGAAGGGTAGCTTGAGTCTATCTGGAAACTCTTCACG
The DNA here is from genome assembly GCA_046759285.1 of Candidatus Omnitrophota bacterium. Taxonomy (GTDB): domain Bacteria; phylum Omnitrophota; class Gorgyraeia; order Tantalellales; family Tantalellaceae; genus JBHIBX01. The sequence goes on along the minus strand of JBHIBX010000077.1, from coordinate 5,739 downwards.
TTGTAATTTTTTAAAATGCCTTAATCCTGTTTCCACCAAATCTTTGGCTACCTCGTGCAGGCGTGGGCCAATATCGGGATCTTCCCATAAATTTATACCTTCATTCTCTCCGATTATTGCCCTTTCTGTTCCTTTCTTGGTATCCTTGCCTAACTCTCTACAAAGTTTTCTATACCGTAGAAAAAACAATCTTTCTTTTATGCGGAAATAACATAAAAGGCCAAGGATCATGACAATAGGAACTGAATACAGAATCATGAAAAATACTTTAAGTGGCCACGGAAACAGCTCAAAACCTTCGATCGGTATGATGAACGCTAACGCATTCGCAGAGCCACGCAATGTATCTTCCGCCCCGGCGGCTTGCCCTGAGCGAAGTCGAAGGGCGGGGGTGGGTTCGGATTCTTCACCTTTTTTACGGAATCCGGGCACATCGGCCAAGGTGCTGACTAGTACGCAGCAGGCTATTATTCCTACAATAATTCCCAGCCATGGTGAGATGAACGATGCGCCTGCCATGGCGACTACGAGCATGCCGAAATCTCCCGTGGTTGTGCTCGAGCCTTTTTTATGCTTTCTTACTTTCAAGCTTGGGTGCAACCAAAGACGCTTATCGTTTCTAACATCATTCCAAACCATACTTTCAGTCACATCGCGATATTTTTTCGATCTTTTCAGCTTTTTCGTGAGTTCCGGCACCGTGAGGCGCTTCTTTCTGGCACGGTGACGATTTAGGATATCTAAAAGTTTATCTTTGCGTGCGCGCAGGGCTTTATCCTCCCTCCTTCCTTAAGCAAGAAATTTGGATGAGATGATAAGCGCTCATCCGCCCTTACATCGTGCCGAACCAGATACTTATTGGCGCTGCTATATTTTTTTATTTTCCTTAATTTTTGTGTTAATGTAGACGTTGTAAGTTTCTTTTCTGTTTTGCATAAAATTCTGTAAAGCGCTTCTCTTCTTTGCTGCGTAAGAGCCCTCTTCTCATTTCTTTCCCGCAATGCTGCTTTCAATTCACCTAAAGCAGATCGCTTTAACCTGAAAGCCTGCCACGGGCTGATCCCCATTACTTTAGCGCTTTCCCGGAAGGACAGCTTTTGGTCCAACAGTAAGCTTAAAACCTTTTTCTCATCAGGAGTAAATACGGCATTTTTAATGGTATCTTTGATATGCGGTTTGATATGCGGTAGGATTTTTCTTCTTGCAGCTCCTTTTTGATCTTTGGTGGGCCTCCGCCCGAGACCCTTGAGAATAGGCTCTACGATTTTCCACTTGGGTGGACTTAAGTCAGCCGCGCGATATATTATCTCTTTCTTTTTACCTTTTTTCCTGGCTTTCCTTTCGACAAGACCCAGAAAAACAAGATCTCCCAGATCGTATTTTATCGTGTGCTCTACCGATAAGCCGTTTATTTTGTGGATCTTTTCAGGGGTCACCCATTTTCCCTTAAACTTTGTCTTGAGAAGCTTATAGATCTCCAGCGGCGAACCGTCAGGCAGGTCTTTGCCTTCTATCCCGGGGGTGGGGGTGGATTTTTCGTCTCTTGTATCTAAGGCTGTTTTAAATTCATCAGTTAATACCTTCATTAAGAATTCTGGGTGCTCGCTAAATACAAGCGGCAGTCCTGTTTTAGTGAAATCTGCTACTTTTACATTTGTCTTATTTTTCGATAGGTAATTGACTATTTTACTTACCTCTCCCCTTATTTCCTGGAAAGAAGGCCTGTGATAGATGGAGTTGAAAGGATCTTTATATGAAAAATAGTCGAAGTCTATGGAAACAATAACAGGGCCTTCTATCTTTGGCAAATCTTCTACGTCGTTTACGACCACTTTAAACCCTAGCATTTCCGCCAATCGTTTGTTAATTTCTTCTTGCTGTGCTTTGTCTTCCAAGCTGCTCCACTTGGGCTTGACCCAGTAGACCTCTCCGATTAATCCTTCATCCTGGGCATGGTAGAGCCATGTAGCTATATTTATCTTTGACGAGCCTCTGTCCGCATCATGATGATAATCAAATAACATCAATGGCAGTCCTTTTTCGAGACGGCCCGCCTCAATCTCGGACTTAAGCCAGTGGTAAAGATCCGAATGACTAAAACTTTTATGGATTATGGGACCGGACTCCACACTTTCCGTCCCTTCGGCGGCGGGGGTGGGTTTTCCGCGGAAAAATAAGAAGTAAACGGCATTAGCAAGAGCGTTCAAGGCTCCCACAACAAATAAATAATGCCAATAAGTCATTTTCGTTCCGGGGTAGAGAAACAGTGCCAGCCACGGGTGGCGAGCCCTCCAGGCATCTTCTTCTTTTGCTTGTTTCTGTTTAAAGAGCGAGACGATGAACTCTAAAGCCTCTTTGTCTTCATAGCCAAATACCTCTTTTGCTATGTAAACGAGGTATATCGCTAAATCGTAATTTTCCTCGGTTTTATGTATGTTTTGATGCGGCTTGTGTTCTTTCTCTTTTTTTATAATAGTTTCTACAATCCGCTCTCTTGCTTTTTCGGTAGGAAGCCGACGCAATGATTCCACATCCTCCTTATATGCATATTTCGAGCGAGAAAACGCAAAATCTTTTATATTACTTAAAATCTTGAAAACATAACCGAAGCAGTAGCTTTTATCGTTCAATTCCAGCACGCTCGCAATATAATGCCCGAATTCATGAGCAAGTGTAGACGGTGTCCATCCCCCGGACAGTAATATTAATGGCGCGGGTGGGAATGTTAATAGATGTAAGAATAGACCATCATAGGGTTCTTTTCCGAATATTTGTCCTGATGCTTTAAATTTTTCCAGATTTCTATGCGCATTGATTCCGACCAGCTCTATAGACATAGCCGCTATAAGTGCATTGAATGCCGCTAAGACTATCACGGCTTTTAATGTCAAATGCGGTGTTAATACAGCCGTTGTCGCAAGTAAAAGTACTCCGAATATAAAGCCAAAGTATTTATAAAATCTGTAGTGCCGCTCTCCCGATGCGATCCTTAAAGTTTTTAATTTTGAAAGGATGGTTTTCCCATATTCAGAATCGGGGTTTATTAACGCCGGTAAAAAACGTTTCAATTCGGTCATGATTTGCTGGTAGCTATGGGTTAGAGGCAAACCGCGACCGTCTATTTTTATCTTCTCCACCGCCTCTCTGATCTTGCTATCACGAGCTTGGGCCTGTTCAAAGATTGCCCCAAGCTCTTTACGCCTCTCATCTGAAGAAAGAATACACTGCTGCAACCCTCTCCTAGTAGCTGATTCACTTTCCTCGCTGCTTTTTATCCTCACCACTGAAGTGCTGGGATTAGTAATCTCAACGGCAATACCTTCTGCAGCTGATTTAGGTAAAACTGCTATGCGTATATCTCCTATCTTGAACGCGCTACTTTCCGGCGAATCAGTAAACCGGTAGATTTCAACACTGCCTTTGCCGGAAACTCCAGAGTGTCGTATTCGACCGTCATCTATCTCTTCTCTTACTATATGCATATCCAGAGGGGCTGATATATTAAAAATACACTTATAACACTCCTGTCCAGTATGTACACTTATCCAGGGTTTAATGGCTGTTAGCCGGGCAACAACCTCACCAATTACAATGCTATCGCCCGCTTTCACAATATACTCTTTAGGAATATTTCCCTCCTCTTTTCCTGCTCTTTCCGCCCCGGCGGCGGGTTTCTCCACAATAAACTCATCAATCCACCAAGAAGAACAATCATCAGATCTGTGAGGAAACGGAAACTTCCCGGTTACATCTTTAAAACCTGATTCCTCAAATTCCCCCTTAACATGATCCAGACGGCCATCGTGCGATACATAGAGTCGCCCGCCATCTTTTAACACACTTCTTATTGCTTCATGATCATGCATCAGCGCACTCGGATCATCGCTCATCACAATATAATAAACTTCCGACACTATCCCTTTTTTCTTTTGCTTTCTAAAAACGCTATAATCCACTCCGTATATTATTCTTAAATTCGGTAACGATAACTCGTCGGTTACCAGTCTATGGTTTAATCTGTCAATTGCCGCCTCCCGACGCTCTATGCCTACATAGTTGAATTGAGGGTTTGCTTGAGCCATTTCTGTGAGTTCTTTACCACTCCCAAAGCCAACTTCAACGACTATGGGTTTTGAATTATCCGTAAATACTGTCGTCCAATCCGCATCGGGTGATATCATGTAATCTTTCGGCAGGAACAATTTCGCGAGAAGGCTCTTAACTTTGGGCATATTGTTGATCATTACGTATGCTGCCAGGATTACGACAAAAATTCCCAGCCAAGGTGAGATGCTGAACCCGACTACCGTGGCGAGGATTAACATGCCAAAACCCCCTGCGGTTGGGCGTGAGCCCTTGCTGTTATCGTTTTTCCAGACTTCTTCGCCTTCTTCCGCCCCGGCGGCGGGCTTCTTTGCCTTTTGACTTAACTCTAATTGTCTTAAAAATGGGTAATTTCTGGCTTTAAACCTTATCACCCCAAAGAAACCGTAAATTTTCTTCACGTCCTTAACTAAATCGCCTATTACAAGGCTTACACAAACAAGGCTAGGCCAGGCAGCAAGAATAAGATCATGTATTGTATCGCCACCAAAAGCTTTCAGGGAGAAATATGAAAGCCCAAAAATCACACCTACCAAAATTAATAGAAACCCGAGGGAAAGGCTTGCCTTTAGCAAGTCCATCATATGCAGGTTGGGATAAGCATGATATTCTGCTTCTTTCATTACCTTTAAGACAAAGTCGCGATCTTTCCCTTTAAGCCATTCAAAAACAAACGGCCTCATATCTATATCCTTTACTTTGGCGAACAATGAAGCCATTATCCACCCCATTACCTCTCGTTCCCCTTTATCTGTCAAATGCAACTTTTGCAAAAGAGCATCCGCTTTATCCTTATAACCGGATGAATAAAGGAAAGCTGCGGCAAGCGCCGGTTTCATCGGGTCGACATGTTCAGTGAATCTAAACTCCGACATATACCTTTTATACTCTCTATCAGGATAAGAAAATGTATAAGGTGTCGCTGCTGAACCTTTGAAGTTTTCACATAAAAGGTTATTTAATATCAAATATGCCAAAGAATGTTCGTTGATATTACACACTACCGGAGTAAGACCTGCAATTTTAAACTCTTTGTTTTTCCGCTCCGATTGAGGCATATAAGCTACATGATCCGAAGTAACAAATTCTCCGTCAGGCGTTATAAATGGGAAGAAATCTCCGGGCTTGAATGAATGAAGGCCAATATCGCCCTTCTTTAAAGCCAACGCAAATCCCATGTGCTCTGCATTACCTTGGGAGATTATGCGATTTATGAAGATATTTTCGGGATCCTTTTTTAACTTGTTGCCTAAGTCAAAACGTCGTGCCATGTATCTTCCGTCTTCGTAGCTTAAATGTCTAATGTTGTAAGCAGTTTTTATTAGACCTTTTGATGCCAGATTTTCCATTACCTTAATTATTCCACAGAGCAGCTTCCCTGTTTGATTACCCATCTCTCTTTCGTGAAAATAGTCTACGGATACAAGCCATACAACATTTTTAGGAAACTGCGCAAAGAATTCTTTGGCTTCTTCCTCGTTTTCTGGCACAAGTTCTTCATCGTCTTCCTGGAGCTCTTCTTCAGCCGTTGGGTGGTGATCTGCGGCATCTTCTTCTCGGCGACGTTCTGGTCCTATCTGACGCTGGCGCGCGCCCCCGACACGTTCGAAGGAACGGCGCAGATCCTGATTCGCC
>JBHIBX010000076.1:0-6102 GCA_046759285.1 Candidatus Omnitrophota bacterium | reverse complement strand
GGGGTGGAGACGGCCCATATAAGCAAAATGAAGATCGCTGTACGCAGCATTAAAAAAATGCTATAATTGATTAAACAATCGGAGGTATTATTATGAAAAAGGTTATATCTATATCGCTGCTCATCTGCCTGGCTGTTTCAATTATCGCCCCTTGTGCCCACGCAGGAAAAATCAAAGATACCGTAACTAAGGCAATAAACTCTATAAAAAGCCGCGGACTGTCATCAGGAAAACCTACAACTGCCCACACCTGCGTTAGAGGCTAATTTTTATTAATGGCAAGTGTGCTCACATGTTAGCTTTTTCGCGTTCTGTTCGGCTTGATTCCATGCGTAGGTAAACTGCAGCCCGAACATACTGTTATCGACAAGTTCAGGATTCCGCTTCCTGAGGTCGCTTCATTTACTTTGGGGTAAGTAGTTTGCTTATTCTTTCCGCATGGTTTTTATCATCTACATTTAATTCCTGAAGTGTCTCTATAGTTTTAGAACCGGGGTTACCTGTCATTAGCTTTTGATAATGCAATTCATATGCGCTCTCTTCCTGTTCAATTGCATATTTGTATGCGTCTTCTTTGGAGGGCAAGTTCTTTTTAAATTTTTCAATGGTATCTTTTATATTTTTATTTACTTCTTTCAATTCATCAAGATTAGTATAAATTATATCATTTATGTCTGAGCCGAAGTTTAAAAAGTCTTCAGCCATTTCAAGCAAAGATGCATGTTCCTTCTCTTCCCCTGCCATCTGTTGCCAAAACTCTCTATCTTCCTTAAAATTGTTACTATAAAAAAGATATAAGTCGGACATATTTAACTCTAATTTTATGGCTTCTTCCAATAGCTCTTTCTTTTTCTCCATATGTATCCCCCCCTCACTTACTACCCCATTATCAACCAAAACACCTATCCCTTCCCCCCTTGTTTTCTTCGAAAACAAAACAGGGGGATAAATTCGCACTTATCACTTAGCATCACTTCGTTTGCTAAGTGATGTGCTCATTTATTTTACCTCGGCAAAACCGGTTCTGCAAACCCAAAATCGTTTCTGCAGATGATAAAGTTCTTTATGCTAGAAACGGTTTTTTATTTATGCGAGAACCGGGTTCCAGAGATTAAAAAAAGTAGCCGAGGTTTAAACCTCGGCTACTTTGGCAATCTTACATCAGGTATGAACAGGTATGAATTTGAACCCACACCTGTACCTTTGGAAACTTACCTCAAGATTTAATCATGATGCTCTCTTTCTATGTGGCGTTTGTACCGTCTTTTTCTTTCTGCCTTCCTTTTTGCTTTTGCCTCAGCTGCCTTTTTTCTAGCTTCTCTCACGGCTTTCTTTGCTGCCTCTTTTCTTTTTTTAGCTGCCTCTCTGGCTTTTTCCAGTTTTCTCTTTTTTGCTTTACGAGCTTCTGGATCCGGCCCGAAAAAGCGGGTCGAACAGCAAGTTTGTGTTTTACTCACCTTCCAACCCCCTCTACGCTTCGGGCGCGCGTACCCTGGTGGGGGTTTGTGTCTTTTACTGATCACATTGCCCTCTCTATCAGTTACCGTCTTCGTACGACCGCCTTTAGCATCCTCTTCCACCGTTGTAGTGATTCCTGTTGCAGGGTCAGTGGACGATGCCGATGGCAGATCCCCGGCAAAGACGTCCGCATCAGGTCCCAAGCCACATGTAACCAAAAAACTAAACGCAACAAACATAACGATAATTTTCTTCATTTTAAATACCCCAGCAATAAAAAATAAAAGCTTATTATTTAGTAGCGTGCATTGAAACCGCTATTAAAGTATCATCTCTAAGTAAAAATGAAAGCACTCCATACCTCTTGCGGTACGCAATGAGTGTTAAGCCCTCCTCGGATTCCTCCGTTTCCGGTTCGCCAAAGACCCCGGTGATCGCATCTAGACCCGCATTTTCAGGAAGAGAAGGGCTAAATGTCCCCTTGAATACCTGAAAATAGGTCCCTTCAAAAGTGTCGCCTGCTTTAATCATGATATGAAATGAGTCGATTTCGACGGTTTCTGTCTCCCCGGTTAAATCATATGTGACTGTTACGGACAGCCCCTCATTGTGATATGCATAAAACTCATTGACAAAATCATCGTCTATATAAAAATCCCAGGCACTGTCATCAATAGAATCGACTTTTGCGCCTATTGCCTCGTCGAGATCTTCAACGCTGGTAAAGGGCTGCCCGATACTGGCCGATCCCAGGGCCCCTACCTCCAGGTCAGCAACCAGCCTTTCAGCGGCAAATCCTACAAATAATTGGGACCATGTGAAGAGTAGAACCAGTGCAAGGATAATAACGTATTTTTTCTTCATTTTAAACCCCATACAAACCATTAATATACATGTTTACACCAGGTATGAATTTGGACCCTCTATCACAATGGACCCTGTTAATCTCTTCGCTCTTCCCTTCTTCGTCTAATTTCTCGTCCCCTTTTTATATCTAGTTTTTGTTGCCTCGCTTTCCTTCTCTGCTCTTCTATATACCCCTTCCGTCGAGGGGGTGTATCGAATAGCTAGAACCTATAGGAAATCCCGACAGATACGGTGCTGGATGAATATTTCAGAAAAGGATCTCTAGATCTGTTTTCGTTATAAGTATATGTGACATTACACGTAGTGTCATCAGCAATATCATAGTAAAGTGATGCAGTTGTATCCCAATAGTTCTCACGGACAAGTCTATTTCTATTGCTGACATCTATTCCACGCAGGTCCTTATAACGCCTATATTCATAGGTAAAACCCACATCTCCATAAAACTTATCGGTAAAATAGTGCAGGATCGATGGATTAACTCTATAGATCCAATAATCATAGGTTTGCTGGTATGTATAATTTGAATTATTCCCTATAAAGGCATTGTCAAGCTCTATAGAGGTATTTGGTAAAATCCATCCAACATTATAGTTGACCTTGTAACGATGGTCCTGCCGGTCTTCATTGCCTAGTATGCTATTTGGAGCCCTAAAGGCTACAGGCAAAGTAGCAAGAATGCGGATCGGGCTATGCGGGTACCAGCGATGCGTAAAAGCATAGCCTGCTTCGTGATAGAAATTATCTAGAATATAGTGCCGCAGATCTGTTGAAAGTGTAATATCAGAAAAGTTACTCGGATTATTATTGGTGTAAAAGTGGTTGTAGATAAAGCGATTTACAGAAATAAGATTTTCTGTAATTTGCAGGTCAAATCCAACATAGGGAGATGTGCTGAAAAAATTGTTAACGTTGTTAATGAGATATAGCGCATTGAATACATCCACCCCGGCTTTTAGATGTAGCCCCGCGGTTGTTGTTTTGTAAGTAAAATCTAGCATCATCGCGGTTTCGACAAAACCGTCTTTCTCCCGATCTGATTCAAGATTAGCGTTGTTGTCGAATCCATACTGCTGATCTACAACCCCCAAAATATCCAAATTCTCTTCGATATCAGCAGCTGTTAGTGCAGCGAACGATGATGAGACCAAAAAAGAAGCCGATAGAAGCACAAACGCAAATATAAAAATTTTTGATATTAAACAATGTTTTAAACGCATTGGTTATTCCTCCTCTTTGGTATCCTGCTTCCTTCTATCGCAGTGGACCCTGTTATTTTAATCTTCTTCTTCTTCTCTCGCCCTTCGTTTAAGTTCCCGTTCTCTTTTTCTCTTTCGTTTATTTTCCCTAGCTTTTCTTCTCTGCTCTTTTCTATACTTCCTCATCCTTTCTTCCATCTCTCTTCTTATTTCTTTCGGAGACTTTTCCTTTACGCTAACTCCACCAAAACCAACACCCTCTATCGCTCCATACCATCCGAGCGGTCCTTTCTTGATGTAATCTTTCTTCTTTTTAGGTATTTTTACGGGTGGAGGCCATGGATATAAGTGACCATCCGTTCCCCAGTACCAATCACCTTCCTCATCAGTATACTTCACCGGTTTGCCGTCTTTTCCCAACCTTGGCGGTTTTAGGGGATCCCCTTCAGGACCAGCTAACGCACACGTGCCCATACAAACCATTCCAACAAAAAATATTACCACTACAACACTCAAAACTTTTAACTTCATTTTTCCCTCCATATTTATAAAATACGTTACAAGAAGTTTACCCTATGCTAATAAAATATGCAAATTTTGAGAAATTAAGATAGACGGAGTTGTATATAGGGACGGTTGTTAAAATAAGCACGAACCTGTCCCAGTTTTAATCTCAGACCCGTCCCCTATTAATCCCCTTAAAATCCCAACCTCCCCCACTACTCGATTATCAACCAAAACACCTATAAAACCTTACAATACACTCAAAACCGACCAAAATACACATCCACCCCATTACAAATATAACACCACTCCCCTACCCATTAAAACTCCCAAAGAAACACGCCGCCAAAAATCGCCTATCCCTTAAACACTTAAAAAATATAGATCCCGGGTCTCGGCCTTCGGCCTCGCCCGGGATGACAAGTGTAATCACCGTACTATTCGCAATACCCCCGGGACTGGTTATATCCGCCTGGGGCAGGCCCAGTTTTGATAATAGCTTAAGGAGGCCCAAAAAGAACACTCCAAGATAATCATATTTACTTTTTCGCCATAATTAGTAATAATGCTTACTGAGAATACTGCTAAAATTAACAAGGAGAATAAGCAATCCATGAAATATCCTTTACTGAAACAGTTTTCTAAACGTGGAAGAGAATTTTTAGGCGTTGAATACCCGTTTATCTGTGGAGCCATGGCCTGGGTTAGCACACCAGAACTGGTCGCCGCTGTTTCAAATACCGGCGCCTTCGCCTGTCTTGCAGCGGGCAACGCTCCTGTTGAAGTATTTAAAGAACAGATTAAAGAAACCAGACGGCTTACAAACAAACCTTTTGGAGCAAACATCATCACAATAGCACCAAGGTATCGAGAACATCTAGAGTGTATCAAAGACATGAAACTTCCTTACGTAGTATTTGCCGGCAGCATTCCACGTGCACGTGAAATAAAACTGGCCAAAGAAAGCGGCACTAAAGTTCTGGCTTTTGCCTCTACACTTTCAATAGCACACCGTATGGTTGAATACGGAGCTGACGCCCTTATACTTGAAGGCCACGAAGCCGGCGGACATGTAGGACATGTCAGCCTGACCGTTCTTATACAACAGGTACTTTTCGAGGTCTGTGACATCCTACCCATTTTCACAGCTGGTGGTATAGCACAGGGGAAAATGTGTGCACACATGTTACTGATGGGCGCTTCCGGAGTACAACTCGGAACAAGATTCGCCATATCAAAAGAATGCTGCGCCCATGATAAATTCAAAGAAGCAATGATTAAAGCAAACGCCCGTGACGCAGTTTCTACACCGCAATTTGATTCGCGACTCCCAGTAGTCGCCGTAAGAGCACTGCGCAATAAGGGAATGGATAACTTCCGCAAACTTCAAATAGACTTAATCAAAAAACTTGATAAAGGCACCATTACCCGCATCAACGCCCAGGAACAGGTAGAAGAATTCTGGCTGGGCGCCTTAAAACAAGCCGTAGTAAACGGAGACATCGAATTCGGCTCAATCATGTCGGGTCAATCAGTTGGCCTGGTAGACAAAATAATGTCCATAAACGAAATCATAACCGACCTAGCCGACAATACCGAAGCCGAACTACAATCGGTAAAAGATTCTTTCAAATAACGTAAATAATACCATCAACAGCGCCTGGGCCCGTATAAAGACGTGTGATCTTCATATATAGCGTATTTGATCAATCCTCTTCATATTTCACTTTTAAGTGCTCTACAACACTGGCATCTGCCAGAGTAGTTACACTTCCCAAAGCGCTGCCGGTTGCGATATCACGCAAGAGGCGCCGCATAATCTTACCTGAACGGGTTTTTGGCAAGTCAGCTGAAAAGATAACCTTTTCAGGCATGGCAAAGCGGCCTATCTTCTTCGCCACCCACTCTTTCAGTTCATTATCCAGGTTCTCTGTAGCTTCTACGCCTTCCTTCAGGCTGATAAAGCCGACAAGGCATTGCCCTTTGATATCATGTTCTATCCCGATAACTGCTGATTCCGCTACATTCTTATGCTCCACGAAGACGCTTTCAAGTTCAGCTGTGCCTATACGAT
>JBHIBX010000075.1:0-6181 GCA_046759285.1 Candidatus Omnitrophota bacterium | reverse complement strand
ACTGTCTAAATAGTTTTGCAGAATTATTTGCGCGGCAAGCTTGTCGTTCACTTCTTTACGCTTGCGCCTGCTAACAGACGCCTCTATCAAAATGTCCTCCGCTTCTTTAGTGCTCAAACGTTCATCCCACATCTTTACCGGCAGGCAAGTTTCTTTTTCCAGTTTTTTAGCGAATTTCTCGGTGTCCGCCGCCCTTTCGCCTTTGGTGCCATCCATGTTAAGCGGGAGCCCCACGACGATCTCTGTAACTTTATATTCCTCGATAATGTCCTGAATCTCCATTATCGCGTCTTCGTCGCTCGAACGCGGAACAACCTCCCTCCCTTGAGCAAGCGTTCCTGTCTCGTCGCTGATCGCGATACCAATGTTCTTCGTTCCTATATCCAAACCGATTATTCTCATGTTTTCGTATATCCAACTATACACTATGGACTGCGCGGGCAATCGAACCGGCGAACTTCTCGACTTCCCTGACCGCCCTGTTTTTGTCCGGCAGATATTTTTCAAGCACGTTGATAACAGCGCTTCCCAGTATAATGCCGTCCGACACGCGGGCGATGTCTTTCGCCTGCGCGGGATTTGATATGCCGAACCCGACACATATGGGTTTGGAAGTGACCTTTTCCAATTTCTTGACGTCGCTTTTAACTTTTTCCGAAAGTTTTTTCCTCGCTCCGGTAACTCCCGTGAGAGAGACATAATATACAAACCCGCGGGACCTTTTCACTATCCTCTTAAATCTCTCCAGCGGTGTCGTGGGAGCTGCCAGGAGGATAACATAAAAGTCTTTTTTATCCGCCGCTTTTACCAGATCTGCCGATTCTTCCAGCGGAAGATCGGGGACTATGATGCCATCGGCGCCGCATGACTTGGCATCCTTGATGAAGCGCTCGATGCCGTAATTATATACAATATTGTAGTAAGTCATGAAAACTAAAGGAGTTATAACAACGCGCCTCAGCTCTTTCACCATGCTAAGGACTTTCCCTACAGAACAGCCTGCCTCGAGCGACCTGTGGACAGCCCGTTGTATCGTCGGCCCGTCAGCCAGGGGGTCGGAAAAGGGTATGCCCAGCTCTATGATATCGGCTCCGGCATCAGCGAGAGCGCGGACTATTCTTTTTGTTGTCCGGATATCAGGGTCTCCTGCGGTTATGTAAGGAATAAACGCCTTCTTCCCTTCTTTACGCAAGCTATCGAAAGTTTCTTTTATTCGATTCATATCGCCTCTACATGTGTTTTTTGATTATGTCTATGTCCTTATCTCCACGGCCGGAGAGACATAAAACGATTATGTCCTTTTTGCCCGTTCCTTTTGTCAGTTTTTTAAGGTAATGGATCGCGTGCGCGGGTTCCAGCGCCGGGATGATCCCCTCTGTCTCTGAAAGCAGCTTCACGCCTTCAAGGGCTTCTTTATCGGTCACCGAAACGTATTTAGCGCGGCCGATTGCCTTGTAATACGCATGTTCAGGACCGACACCCGGATAATCCAGTCCTGCCGATACTGAATGCGCGAGCTTTACCTGCCCGTCACTATCTTCCAGCAGAAAACTTTTGCTCCCGTGAAGCACGCCTACTCTGCCTTTCATGAGCGCTGCCGCATGGTGGCCGCTTGAAAGCCCGAAGCCTGCTGCCTCCACACCGATAAATTTCACGCTTTTCTCTTTCGCGAACGGATGGAATAAGCCTATCGAATTACTGCCGCCTCCCACACAAGCTACGAGATACCTGGGGAGCCTGCCTTCCATCTTCATGATGTCCTTGCGCGTCTCCTCTCCTATCACGGCCTGAAAATCCCTGACCATCATAGGATACGGGTGCGGACCGACGACCGAGCCCAGAACATAATGCGTATCCCTGACGTTGGTGACCCAGTCCCTTATCGCTTCGTTCGTCGCGTCCTTAAGTGTGCATGATCCGCTTTCAACAGGTATAACCCTTGCCCCGAGAAGCTTCATGCGGAAGACATTCAGGTTCTGTCTTACAATGTCCTCCGTCCCCATGTAGACGTCGCACTTGAGGCCAAAAAGAGCCGCCACAGTTGCTGTCGCGACGCCGTGCTGCCCGGCACCGGTCTCGGCTATAACTCTTTTCTTTCCCATCTCAAGCGCCAGAAGGGCCTGACCGATGGTGTTGTTGATCTTGTGCGCACCGGTGTGCAACAGATCCTCTCTTTTTATGTATATCTTTCCCCCGCCGAGCTTTTTTGTGAGTTTCTCGGCAAAATACAGGGGCGTAGGCCTGCCGGCGTATTCCTTCAAGTAGTAATTGAACTTGGTCTTGAAAGAACGTGACCTGCTTATCTTTTTATAAGCAGCGGTCAGCTCCCTTAAAGCTGGCATTAATGTCTCCGGGACATATTCTCCTCCGAATATGCCGAAGTAACCTTTACTGTCTGGCAATTTACGCTTTTTTCGCATTTTCTATGAACTCCTTTAATAGATTTTCGTCTTTTTTGCCGGGGGATCTTTCGACACCGCTGGATACGTCGACTCCGTACGGACGCGCTGTCCCGACGGCCTCCAGGACATTCCCGGGATTTAGTCCTCCGGCTATAAAAAACTCCTTATCTAATCCATATTGATTCAGGACCTTCCAGTCAAAACTCTTACCTGTCCCGCCGCTGATCTCCGGATGGAATGTATCAAAAACAAAATAATCGACGGGATCATAGCCTTCAATGTCTGTTTTATCGATCTTGTCTTTGACCTTCACCACTTTAATGATCTTATGCTGGACCGGACCTCCAAAATCCATAAGTTTCTTCCTTAATTCACCGCAATAATCGGGCGCCTCGCTCCCGTGAAGCTGGATGTAGTCCAGGTCACAATGTGAGACGATCCGGACAACGTCTTCTATCTCTGCGTCCTTGAAAAGTCCGACCATTCCCACGTGGGAATATTTTTTCCGAAGCTCCTGCACTATACAGCACGCTGTATCGGGATCGATCTCGCGGGGAGTGCCTTCGACGAAGATGAACCCCAAGAGATCCGCACCGTATTCGCATGCTTTCGCACCGTCCTCTAAATTTGTAATACCGCAGATCTTTACTTTTGTCATTTTAGATCCCTCGACTCCCCCGGGTCTTCGCCCGGGGTCACTCGGGATGACAGCTCTCAGCTATTCCCGCATTAGTTCGCGCACTTTTTCGCCGATGTTTACCGCGCGCATGAAGACCTCGCCGATCAACACGGCATTCACCCCGAGGCTTTTCAGGAACATGACCTCTTCGTAGCTTTCGATCCCGCTTTCGGAGACGATTATCTTGGTTTCGGGAATAAGCCGTATAAGCCTCTGTGTGACCAAAAGGTCAACTTCAAAATTTGAAAGATCCCTGTTATTGATGCCTATGATCGCAGCGGGACTGTTCAACGCTTTTTCGACTTCCTCTTCGTTATGCACCTCCACCAGGACGTCCATCCCCAGCTCTTTTGCGATCTCATAATAACGGTTGAGTTCCTCCTGGGTAAGGATATGCGCTATCAAGAGAATGGCATCAGCCCCGTTGAGGGCGGATTCGTAGACCTGGTATTCATCGATGATAAAATCCTTCCGCAAAACGGGAATGGTCACCTTTTCCTTGATCATCTTAAGGTATTCCAATTTTCCGTCAAAAAAGCGCTCATCCGTCAAAACGCTGACGGCGCTGGCGCCCGAAGCCTGATAAGTAAGAGCTATCTTTAAGGGATTGAAATCCCCGCGGATAATACCTCTAGATGGAGAGCTTTTCTTGATCTCCCCGATAAGATTGATGTGGCCCTTACGTGAAATATTTTTCTTAAAATCACTCTTAATGAAAAGAGAGTGTGCCCTTTCCTTAAGTTCGTGCAGAGGGACCTCTTTCTGGGTCATATCCACTTCACGCCTTTTTTCTTCAATGATCTTCGTAAGTATCATCTCTATCTTTCATTCGTAATCTTGATCAGGAGCTCCAACTTATCCATAGCCCACCCGGAATCTATGGCGTTTGCGGCGATCCTCGCTCCTTCTTTGAAGCTTTTTGCCTCGCCGGCGGCCATAAGCGCTACACTTGAATTCATGAGCACAACATCTCTTTTAGGGCCTTTTTTTCCGGACAGGACATTCATAACGATCCTGGCGTTTTCCTTCACGGTCCCGCCTTTAATGTCTTTAAGGCGTGCCTTTTTGAAGCCAAAAGTCCTTGGGCTGACGTGATAAGACCTGATCTTTCCCTTCTTAAGCTCACTGATCTTTGTCCTGCCCGTTATCGTGACCTCATCGAGCCCGTCCTTGCCGCTCACCACATAGGCGCGCTTCGCGCCCAGGTTTTTGAGCACCTTCGCGATCGTCTTGGTCATCCCTTCACCAAACACGCCCATGATCTGGTGTGTTGCCGAAGCCGGATTACACAAAGGACCCAAAATGTTAAATATCGTTCTCACCCCGATCTCCCTCCGTGGGCCAGATGCGTATTTCATGGCTCCGTGAAATAGCGGCGCGAAGAGAAACCCTATATTGATCTCTTTTATGCATCTTTCCGTCACGTTGACCGGCGCATCCAGTCCGACTCCCAGTTCTTCCAGAACGTCCGCACTGCCGCACCGGCTGGACGCGGACCGGTTGCCGTGCTTGGCCACTTTGACGCCGCATCCGGCCAGGACAAGCGCCACCGTGGTGGAAATATTGAAAGCGTTCGTCCCCGTTCCTCCGGTGCCACAGGTATCCAGCACTTTCACCTTCTTGCCGGGAATCGTTATCTTTAGGGCTTTTTCACGCATCACTTTCGCGGCGCCCGTTATCTCCTCCACCGTCTCCCCTTTCATCCTGAGGGCCGTTAAGAACGCTCCTATTTGGGAAGGCGTGGCGTCTCCGTTCATTATCTCATTGAAAACTGAACGTGTTGCCTTTTCGGTCAAGTCCTCTAAATTCACTACCCTTGCGAGTGCTTTTTTTATTTCCATCATGCTCCTTCCAGGAAATTCCTCAATATATTCTTTCCTTCCGCAGTCAATATGGATTCGGGATGAAACTGGACGCCCCACAGATTCTCACTCTTGTGTCGCACGCCCATGACTTCGTTCTTATCTGTCCATGCTATAAGCTTAAGGGGATCTTTCAGGCTTCCCGGCTCAACGACAAGGGAATGATACCTGGTCGCTTCAAAGGGAGAAGGAATGCCTTTGAAAATGCCTTCCCCGTCATGATAGATCTTGCTGACCTTCCCGTGCATTATCCGGCTGCTTCTGACGATCTCCCCTCCGTAGACCTCGCCTATGCACTGGAGGCCCAGACATACGCCCAGTATCGGGATCTTCCCCGCGAAGGCCCTGATGACATCTTTCGATATGCCGGCGTCGTCAGGCCTGCCCGGTCCCGGTGAAATTATTATGCCTCCCGGCTTCAGTTTTCCGATCTGGTCCGGAGTGATCTTGTCGTTGCGGTAGACCACAACTTCCTTTCCGAGCTCACCGACATACTGGACCAGGTTGTACGTAAAAGAGTCATAATTATCTATGACCAGGATCATTCTTCCAGACCTCGCTCCGCGAATTCAATCGCCTTGATCATCGCTTTAGCCTTGTTCATCGTCTCCTTGTACTCCAGTTCGGGCTTGGAATCCAGGACGATGCCGGCCCCTGCCTGTATGTAAGCGGTGTCGTCCGCTACAACGATCGTCCTGATGGTTATACACATGTCGATATTACCCGAAAAACTTATATATCCGACGCATCCCGCATATGGGCCGCGCCTTATGTTCTCGAACTTGTCGATAAGCTCCATGGCTTTGACTTTGGGAGCGCCTGTAACGGTTCCCGCCGGGAAAGAAGTCCTCATCAGATCAAAAATATCCTTGTCTTTCCTCAGCTTTCCCACAACGTCGCTTACAATATGCATAACGTGCGAATACCTTTCGATCCTCATCACTTCGCGGGGTTTTACGCTTGAGTATTCGCAGACCCTCCCGATGTCGTTGCGGCCAAGATCGACCAGCATGATATGCTCCGCCTTCTCCTTGGGGTCGGCTAAAAGCTCTTCCTCCATGCGAATGTCCTCTTCCTCTGTTTCTCCCCGTTTCCGGGTGCCGGCTATCGGCCTGACTTCCACGACACCGTCCTCGCACCTGACGAGGATCTCGGGCGAAGAACCGACCAGCCTGTACTCGCCGAATTTAAGATAAAACATGTAAGGCGAAGGATTGATTGACCTCAGGGCCCTGTAT
>JBHIBX010000074.1:0-6237 GCA_046759285.1 Candidatus Omnitrophota bacterium | reverse complement strand
AGACCTGACCGATAATTGGAAAGTAAAGTGGCCGGGTAGAACATCTGAGTCTACGGTTATTATCGAATCTGAAAACAATAAAGTTCTGTTCTATGATTTTCTAGGAACAAGCCGTTATGATGGTAGCCCGATACTTACGCTTAAATGGGTGGGGAACAAGCTTAAAGGCATATATCCTGAATATCGCATACGATACAAAAACGGCACTCCGACTTATGAACAAATCAAAAAGATCTCAAAATTTCCTGATATTAAGCTTTTGATAACCGGAACAGTAAGTGAAAGTGGAAACACTTTAACGATTAGTTATAGAGTCCCTTATATAGACTTACGGAATGGTGCTAAAGAGGTTCACGAGGAAGTGAGTTTAACTTTTAAACGGGTCAATTTGTAAGCAGCTTTAATGCCCAAATGGTGCCCTCCCTCCCCGCCATTAAAAAACAAAACTCGTTAATGCAACGGGTTTTTTAATGGCTATGAAGTTGTGCTTTTATCAAAATTTTTGTCAGACCGTCAGGCAAATGGTATTTGATTAGTCATTTACTTGTGCTTTTTCGAATAATATAATATATTTCGAAAATAAGGGATAAAGGAGGTTTCCATGAAAAAAAAGATTAGCGTAGGGGCTATTTTTATAGTAGTTTTATTTGCATGTAATGTTTTCGCAGCAAAGACGTATAAGATTGATCCCACACATTCAACAGTTGGTTTTGAGGTAAGGCATCTTCAGGTTGGAATAACCCGCGGTGTATTTACGGATTATTCAGGAGAAGTTCAATTCGATAAAGAGAAGCCCGAAGATTTCAAGGCAGAGGGAATAATACAAACCGAGTCTATTGATACGCGTTTAAAAGCAAGAGATGATCATTTGAAAAACGCAGATTTTTTTGACGTTAAAACATATCCCACGATCACTGTCAAAAGTAAAAAGCTTATAAAAAAAGGCGACAGCTACGAAATGGTTGCTGATCTGACTATGCGAGGAGTGACTAGAGAGGTTTCAGCTCCGGTAACTATCAGGGGCCCCGTTAAGAGCCCTTTCGGGACAGAAGTTATAGGCATATCAGGTGAGGTTGTTATTAATCGTCATGATTATGGTATTTCCTGGAATGCTAAAATGCCTGATGGCGGATTTGTTGTGGGAGATGATGTCAAGATCATCGTTGATATAGAGGCGCATAAAAAATATCATTTGACCGAAGAACACCCGAAGGCGGATCATCCTACCGAAGAACACCCGAAGTCAGACCATCCTACTGGAGAACATCCTAAATAAGATCTAGCCTTGGGATTAATATCCCGTACCGGTTTCATCCGTTTTCCGCCTCCGGCGGAAATGCTCCGTCATTTCTTTATCTTGAATTTAAATCTGATACATATTACAATAGCTTAATTCAGTAGAACAGGCAGGACAAAAACAAGGACGATGTAAGTGAAAAATAAACTCGATCTTAGTAGCCCCGCCGTATTTATCGGCAGGCAGGGCAGCGGCGTAATAAGCTTCGGCTCCGGCCAGCCGGATCTTCCTCCACCCAAAGAGGCAATAGAGGGGATAGACATTAGAAAAGACCTCAGATACGGCCTTATTCAGGGGGAATGCGCGCTCAGGGAAGCGTTGTCAAAAGAGTATCCCAATTCCACCCCTGAAAGCTTTGTGATAACCAATGGTGCTTCTGAAGCGCTTGATCTTATCTTTCGTTCATTTGGGAAGGGGAAGGTACTGGTCACCAGGCCATATTACTATTCTTATCCCCCGCTCGTCACTTTTGCGGGCATGGAACCCGTATACACCGATCTTATTGACGGCAGGATAGATATTGATGATTTCAAAAAAAAGATCAAAGGCTGCAAGGCGGTCCTCATCAATTCTCCATCTAACCCTACCGGGCGGATCGAATCGATAGAGACATTGAAAGAAATAGAAAAAATAACCGCAAAGATTGGGGTATATGTTATTTCCGATGAGGTGTACAAGGACCTTATATATGAGCGGGAGAATTATTACATTAAAGGAGATCATGTTATCACGGTAAATTCGTTCTCCAAAACATACGCCATGTGCGGTGTACGCGTGGGTTATTTATGGAGCAGCGACCAGAAAGTGGTCGACGATGTCATAGCCCTGAAGACCCACACTTCTATGAATACGAATCTTGTCGGACAGGATATGGCGCTGCGCGCGATGGCTGCTCCGCGGGAATATATAATCGCTCAGAAGAAAATCTGGCGCAAACGACGGGACATGATCTATAAGGGTTTTTGCGATCTGGGCTTTGAACTCTGGAAACCCGAAGGAGCGTTCTACATCTTTCCGAAATGCAAAAATGCCCGCGAATTTATCACAACACTTTACTGTGAACATAAAGTGATCGCATATCCCGGAGAATGGTTCGGGGCTTCGGACCATATCAGATTAAGCTATGCTCTTGACGCAAAAAAGATCGAGGAAGGACTGGGTAGGGTAAAGGTGGCGATGAAAAAGGTCCGCTGCTTGTAAATAACTCCCTTCTCCCTCCCCCTGCGCCTCTCGCTGCCTCAAACCTGAAAATATTCAATAGTTCTATTGACAAACGCAAAAAATAGTTTATAATGCCATGTGCGGAAGGGGTAAATGGGAAGTAGAAGTTTCAAACCACAAGGTTAGGAACATATGCGCCTTGTGGTTTTTTACATCAGGCCCTATTTATGGTAATTTTATCGTTAAAAGGAGGTAGAGAGTAATGGCAACAGGAACAGTGAAATGGTTCAATGACTCAAAAGGTTATGGGTTTATTACACCAGATGATGGAAGCAAAGATTGTTTTGTTCACCACAATGCGATCCAGGGCGAAGGCTTCAAGTCTTTAAGCGAAGGACAAAAAGTTCAATTTGACGTCGAAGAAGGCGCCAAAGGCCCTCAGGCTGTAAACGTAGTAAAGATATAACATAACCCACGAAATAAGGCCTGGCAATCTCTTACTAGGCCTTTTCTTCCAAAAGAGCGACGACTTGACGCAAGCAGTTGGCTCTATTACATTTGCGCAATCTTGTCTTATCCCAGATTTCGGGTGTTTCTATATTATAATGAAGCTCCCATAAGAAAGCTTATATAAATTATGTCTGATAAATTAAAATCGCTCGTGATTGGCGATCTAGAAATCAAAGTCCCCATCATACAGGGAGGGATGGGGGTCAGAGTGTCTACAGCGCCTTTAGCCGCTGCGATAGCGAATTGCGGCGCTGGAGGTACCATAGCCAGTGTGGGGCTTCCCCGTGATACAGAAGAAAACAGAGCAGATGGCTTCCTTGAATCTTCAAAAAAACATCTTAAAAAGGAAATAAGACGGGCAAGGGAATTATCCGATGGAGTTATCGGGGTGAACATACTGGTAGCGTTAAGCAATTATGAGGATATGGTAAGGACCACTGTAAAAGAGAAAGCAGATTATATTATTTCAGGAGCTGGGCTGCCTATAAGTTTGCCGGAATTTGCGGAGGGCTCTTCGTTAAAGCTGATTCCTCTGATTGCTTCAGCAAGAGCAGCTAAACTCTTGCTCAAAACGTGGAAGAGGCGTTATAACTGTTTCCCGGACGCTTTTGTAGTAGAGGGGCCATTATCAGGAGGACATATAGCGGGTTACAGCTTAGAAGAGCTAAAATCTTTTAAAGATAAAATAAGAAAAGAGCCACTGCTCGAGAATGCGGTAAAAGACGTTCTGGATGTGGTTGGAGAATATGAAAAAGAGTACGGAGTAAGTATTCCTGTTATAGCGGCAGGCGGGATATTTGACGGGAAAGATGTCGCTAAATTTTTGAGATTGGGGGCTAAAGGCGTACAGATAGGAACAAGGTTTGTAGCTACTTATGAATGTTCGGCCGCGGATGAATTCAAACAGCTTTATATAAGTGCGGAAGAAAAAGACCTTGTGTTTATACAAAGTCCGGTGGGTATGCCGGCGAAAGTAATAAGGACAAAATTTATTGATAAGATGCTTCGTGGTGAAAAAGCAGATTTTATTTGCGATTTTCGATGTCTCAGGACTTGCGACCCTGCTACGGTTCAATATTGTATTGCCAAAGCTTTGATTGACGCCGCTGAAGGGGACATTGATAATGCAGTAGTGTTTGCCGGAACTAATGTTTCACGAGTGACGAAAATCGTATCCGTAAAAGAGTTGGTAGACGAAATAGTCACAGAAACAATAGAAGAGCTTAATAAAGGATAAAGATGGGCTCGCCTTGTGGGCGCACACGGTGTCCCTCCCCGCCAGCTTTTAGTTTGCGATTGCGTGACAGCAATGATAAAGTATAACTGAAAAGTTAACGTGAAAGCTTGAATAGGAGGTGGAGATATGTGTAAGACTTGCGCAGCCCACGCGAAAAAGAAGAAGAAAAAGACAACCAAGAAAAAAATAACAAAGAAAAAGAAAGCCAAGAAAAAGAAATAGCATAAAATCTTTTACGTTATCCACAGAAATGACCGGGGTTTAGCTCCCGGTCATTTTTTTATTTGACAAAAGGATACTATGATGATATCTTTTAAATAGGAAGGGGGATTTATGGATGGAAAAAATTGTAGTGTAGAAGTTTTCGCGCGGGTCACAGGGTTTTTCCGCCCGGTCCAGTCATGGAACAAGGGAAAGGCCGAAGAATTTAAAGACAGGAAAAAATACAATTATCAGGATCGTTTCCTGTCAAGAACCAGCCACGCTATTCCGGCCAGGCAGATAGCGAGATAAGCGTACATCGTATGCCATAGGCCTTTTTGTATGCTTATTTTTACCACCAGGCTTGGAATGTCCATTGTATATAGGTTATACAATCCCGTAATGGATATCGCTCCTCCGATAACCGTGGCAATAAGGACATAGATCTTATTTTTAAGTCCGAGCACTGCGAGAGAAGCGCAAATAATTCCAAAGAGGGGAAGAAGGTAGACCAGATAAACTTTTTTGTCGAGGCCCTCAGTATCTTTAAAAAAGACCTGGGCGAGAGAGATCGCGACTTTGGAAGTTTTGTTGTTTACCATTGCGGGGATCTGATTACCGCGGACAGTGGTTTTTATCTCTACGTCCCCGATTTCACCTATGGCTGTTGTAACCTCGTCCAGTTTCTTGAGGAATTTTCCGGCGAACGGCGTCTTTTCCAGAGGGCCTTCGGCGGCTTTTGTGAGCTCTTTCGATATCCCCGTGACTGACGCGTCCACGTTTGCCCAAGGCATGAAAAATGCGATCACGATGACCACGCTTGCAGCAATGATCAAACCTGCAAAAATTACTTTTTTCATCTCCCCTCCTTTTTAAAACTATGCTATGTCTATTTCCTTGGAAAGGTACACGTCCTGTATCGCGTTCAGGATCTGTATGCCTTCCTCCATGGGTCTTTGAAAAGCCTTTCTACCCGAGATCAGGCCGGTTCCTCCGGCTCTTTTGTTTACGACCGCCGTTCTTACTGCCATCTGGAGATCGTTCGCCCCGGTTGACGCCCCTCCGGAATTTATAAGACTGATCCTTCCCATATAACAATTTGCTACCTGGTATCTTGTCAGATCGATCGGATGGTCCGCGGTCAGTTTCTCGTAGACAAGGGGGCTTGTCTTCCCGAAGTTTATAGCCGTGTATCCGCCGTTATTGGTGGGCGCTTTTTGTTTTATTATGTCGGCTTCGATAGTGACCCCCAGGTGGTTTGCCTGGCCGGTAAGATCGGCGGATGTGTGGTAATCCACGCCATCCTTTTTAAAAGCGGAATTTCTTAAATAACACCAAAGTACGGTAAACATGTCCAGCTCGTGCGCTCGCGCGAAAGCACGGGATACTTCTTCGATCTGCCTTTGCGATTCTATCGATCCGAAATAGATCGTTGCCCCGACTCCTTTCGCGCCCATGGCGTGTGCCTGCTCGACCGATCCGAAGAGTTTCTGATCGTAAGAGTTGGGATAGGAGAGGAGCTCGTTATGATTTATTTTCAATATGAAGGGTATTTTATCAGCGTATTTTTTTGACACTATCCCCAGGACGCCTAATGTGGAAGCTACGGCGTTACAACCCCCTTCAATGGCAAGCTTGACTATGTTTTCAGGGTCAAAATAGATCGGATTAGGGGCGAAGGAAGCTCCCGCGGAGTGTTCTATGCCCTGGTCGACAGGCAGGATCGAAAGATATCCGGTTCCCTTGAGTCTCCCGTGGTTGAACATAAGTTTTAAGCTCTCAAGGGTCTTTTTCGGCCTGTCAGAGATGCCGAATATCCTGTCTATGAAAT
>JBHIBX010000073.1:0-6238 GCA_046759285.1 Candidatus Omnitrophota bacterium | reverse complement strand
CAGTGTCATTAAAACGTACCTTGAAGCATTCCAAAGCTTATTCGTGAAATTCCGCCCGAGCTCGAACTTATCTTTTGATAAAAATACGTCCTGTCCCTGTGAAGTTATAGAGATAATACTGAACCTCAAGGCGTCACTCCCGACTTCACCGATGATCTCAAGCGGATCTATGATGTTTCCGAGCGATTTGGACATCTTGGCTCCCGTGGAATCCCGCACAGTCCCGTGTATATAGACATCCCTGAACGGCACTTCTTTCATGAATTTAAGGCCCGACATGATCATCCTTGCCACCCAGAAAAAGATGATCTCCTGAGCCGTGACCAGAACATCGGTAGGATAAAATGCGTCCAGCTCTTTTGTCTTTTCCGGCCATCCCATCGTTGAGAACGGCCAGAGCCACGAACTGAACCATGTATCAAGAACATCCGGATCCTGTTCTATATTGGTTCCGCCGCATGAAGGACATTTTCCCGGCGTGTTCCCGCTGATAAAAACTCCGGGTATGTCGGGTTTAGTCACTTCAACATCACGCACGCTCTCGTATTTCAGGCAATCTTTACAATACCATATGGGGATGCGGTGCCCCCACCATATCTGCCGTGATATACACCAGTCCCGGATATTTTCCATCCAGTTGAGGTAAACCTTTGTCCACCTCTCTGGATAAAATTTTATCTTTCCTTTTTTTACTACTTTTATCCCTTCTTCCGCCAGGGGCTTCATCTTCACGAACCACTGCTTGGAAAGACGCGGCTCCACTACCGTATGACATCTGTAGCAATGCCCCACAGCGTGCTCGTGCTTTTCGGTCTTGATAAGATACTTTCTTTCCTTAAGGACTTCTACCAGGGCTTCCCTGCACTCAAACCTGTCCATGCCTTCAAAGTCGCCGCCAAGCACGTTTATGGTCCCGTCAGGATTCATGACGTTGACCGATTCAAGCGAGTGCTTCTGGCCAAGCTCGAAATCGACGGGGTCATGTGCGGGCGTTACCTTTAGGGCGCCGGTACCAAATTCCGGATCGACGCTTTCGTCGTAAACAACTTCGAGCTCGCGTCCGACAACGGGCAGGATAAGCGTTTTTCCTTTAAGCTCTTTATACCTGGGGTCCTTCGGGCTCACGGCCACGGCAACGTCCCCCAGCATTGTTTCGGGACGCGTGGTCGCCACAACTACGTAATCTTCGATCTCTTTATCAAGTTTGTCGTGTCCTTTGACGGGATACTTTATGTAATAAAGCATACCTTCGACTTCATGGTGCTCGGCTTCCTCATCACTAAGCGCCGTGCCGCACCTCGGGCACCAGTTTATGATGTAATCTCCTTTATAGATCAGGCCTTCTTTGTAGAGCCTGGTGAAAACTTCTCTTACCGCGTTCGAAAGGCCTTCATCCATCGTGAAACGCGTCCTGTCCCAGTCACAGGCGCAGCCAAGCTTCTTCAGCTGCCTTATAATGGTTGAACCGTACTCTTCCTTCCACTGCCACACCTTTACAAGAAATTTGTCGCGCCCAAGGTCGTGCCTCTTAAGACCGTCTTGCGCAAGAGCGCGTTCGACAACGTTCTGTGTAGCTATCCCCGCATGGTCCGTTCCGGGCATCCAGAGAACCTCAAAACCCTGCATACGTTTCCACCTGATCAGTATATCCTGTATGGTATTGTTAAGGGCATGGCCCATGTGAAGGATACCGGTAATGTTGGGCGGAGGTATAACTATAGCGTAGGGAGTCTCTTTGGCGTCTGTCTCGGCGTGAAAGAGCTTTTCTGCAAGCCAAGATTCATAGATACCCTCTTCTACGTTTCTGGAATCGTATTTGGAAGGCAGGTCCTTCATTTTTTCTTCCGCTTCTCGTCCTTTAGAAATTTATACTCGATGGAATCGATGAGCGCCAGCCAGCTGGCTTCTATGATATTTTCCGAAACGCCTACTGTCCACCAGGAGTCAAATGCATCCTGCGACTGAACAAGAACGCGGACCTTTGCAGCGGTCCCCGCCTTCTCGTCCAGCACTCTTACCCGGAAGTCCGACAGGTGCATCTCATTAAGGGAAGGAAAAAAGTCGAGCAGCGCTTTTCTGAGGGCCTGGTCGAGCGCGTGCACCGGCCCGTCGCCGAGAGCGACAGTGTGTCTCTTTTGTTTTCCGATCTTTATCTTAACTGTCGCTTCCGAGACGATCCTGTCCTCGTCGCGTTTCTCGACAATGACCCTGAGGTCCTGAAGTTCAAAATGTTTTTTGAAAACCTCCGAAGCGCGCCTCATCAAAAGCATCAAAGACGCTTCCGCCAGCTCGAACTGGTAACCGCTTTTTTCCAGGTCCTGCACGTGCGAAAGGATATTGCTCGCTTTTTCCGAAGACTTATCGATCGTCAGCCCCAGTTCTTCGGCCTTGCTGATAATACTGGACTTTCCCGAAAGTTCCGAAATAAGCATTCTGCGCTTATTTCCCACTTTAGCCGGGTCCATATGTTCATAGGTCCTGGGGTTTTTCAACATCGCGTTAACGTGGATCCCGGCCTTGTGCGCAAAGGCGCTGTTTCCCACATACGGCTGCGAATCCTGTTGCTTTACGTTGGAAATCTCGGCTATGTACCTTGAAGTTTCGGTTAACTCCTTTATCGCGAAATCAGACAGGCAATCCTCACCCAGCTTGACCCTCAAAGCGGGTATAATCGAAACGAGATTGGCATTCCCGCACCTTTCCCCGTATCCGTTGAAAGTTCCCTGAACGTGCGTGCAACCAGCTTGCACCGCGGCAATGGAATTCGCCACAGCCATGTCGTTATCGTTATGGGTATGAATCCCGAGCGGCGCATCAATTTCTTCCCTTACGTCTTCCACTATCTCGAATATCTGGCTGGTAAGAGTTCCGCCGTTCGTGTCGCATAGCACCAGGCACTCGGCGCCGCCTTCCAGCGCCGCTTCAAGCGTACTGACCGCGTATTCCGGGTTTTCTTCGTAGCCATCGAAAAAATGTTCCGCGTCAAAGATAACGTGACGGCCCTTTTTTCTGAGGTATTTCACTGAATCGCTTATCATCTTCAGATTTTCCTTGAGGGAAGTCTTAAGCACTGCTTTCGCGTGAAGGTCCCAGCTTTTTCCGAAGATCGTCACGTATTTGGTTTCGGCCTTCAGCAGGTTCTTCAAAACAATATCGGACGAGGGCTTTGTGTCAGCGCGCCGCGTGCTGCCGAATGCGGCGAGCTTGGACTTCTTGAGCTTGAGCGACTTAGCAGCTTCCCTGAAAAACTCGTCGTCTTTCGGGTTGGACCCCGGCCAACCGCCCTCGATAAAATCGATACCCAGTTCGTCCAGCTTCCGGG
Organism: Candidatus Omnitrophota bacterium; assembly: GCA_046759285.1. Taxonomy (GTDB): domain Bacteria; phylum Omnitrophota; class Gorgyraeia; order Tantalellales; family Tantalellaceae; genus JBHIBX01. Next base: position 2,916 of record JBHIBX010000073.1, on the reverse strand, counting down.
CAATACGAAGTTTGTCCTTTACGGTAAAAGAGATTCCTTCCGATTGCGCTCCGTCTCTGAGCGTCGTGTCATATATAATGATCTTTTCCATGTCGACCTCTTATTTGCGTTTTTTTCCAAGCTCAAACGCTTTGTGAATAACTCTTATGGCCTTATCCGCGTGTTTCTTCTCGATAACGCAGGAGATCTTTATCTCGCTGGTCGATATCATCTCTATGTTTATCTTCGCGGAAGCAAGCGCGGTGAACATCTTTGCCGCGACCCCCGAATGACTGCGCATTCCTATACCAACAACGGAAACCTTGGCGATGTTCTTGTCATATTTGGCTCCCTTTGCCCCGATCTTCTTCGCGACCTTTCTTATCACTTCGCGGGTCTTATCGAGATCCCTGTTCGCCACGGTAAAGGAAATATCCGTTGACCTGGTCCTTGAGATATTCTGGATGATCATGTCCACGTTTATGTCGGCATTTGCCAGCTCTTCGAAAAGTACGCTGGCTTCACCCGGCTTATCAGGAACATCACAAACGGTAACTTTCGCTTCATTTTTATTGGCTGTAACGCTTCGAACCAAGACTTCTTCCATTGCTTTGACCTCCTTGGTTATCAGGGTGCCTTCCTGATTAGAAAAACTTGACCGCACATGCAGCGGAATGTTGAATTTACTGGCGACCTCCATGCTCCTTGCCTGCATGACCTGAGCTCCGAGCGACGCCAGTTCAAGCATCTCTTCATAACTTATGCTGTTCAGCTTTCGCGCGTTTTCAACTAGTCTGGGATCCGCGGTATAAACACCTTTAACGTCAGTATATATTTCACATATTTTCGCTTTCAAGACCTTAGCGAGAGCTATTGCCGTCATATCGGATCCACCGCGCCCCAGAGTGGTAATATCCTGATTTAGATTGACGCCCTGAAATCCGGCAACGATCACTATCCTTCCTTTACGCAATTGCTTTTTTATTTTTTCAGTATTTACGTCTATGATCTTCGCTTTGGTGTGGGACGAATCGGTCTTGATCCCCACCTGAGCACCGGTAAAAGAAATGGCTTCCTGTCCCCTGGCGTGAAGCGCCATGGCCAGTAGAGCCACTGAAACCTGCTCGCCGGTGGACATAAGCATGTCAAGTTCCCGCTTCGCGGATCTTTTGCTGATCCGCGAAGCAAGCTTCAACAGTTCATTAGTCGTATCGCCAAGAGCCGAGACCACGACCACAACGTCGTATCCCTCTTTTTTATACGCGGCGACTCTTTTGGCTACTCCCGTGATCTTCCTGGGGTTAGCCACGCTTGTTCCGCCGTATTTTTGAACTATTATTCCTTTTCTTCCCATGATAAGAGCATCCTCATAAGCTCCGAACCTTTTTCCAGTTTAACGCTTCCGGCCTTCGCCGATCTTTCAGTAAAAACCGTAACATCGTCGGGAGTTATCCCCGGACCTGCCATGGCAAAAGGCACCGGATCAGACGTATGCGTCCTTTTCTTTATCGGTGTCGGGTGATCCGGCAGGATAAGCACGCGGTAATCGACCTTGCCTGAAAGTTCCTGAATGATCTTCCCGGTTATTTTGCTATCAAAATTTTCTATCGCTTCGATCTTTTCTCTGATATGGCCGTTATGTCCCGCCTCGTCCGGAGCTTCGACATGGACGAACACCAGGTCCTTTCTCTCAAGGATATCAAGCGCCGCAGCGGCTTTGCCTTCATAGTTCGTGTCATAATATCCGGTCGCTCCGGGCACATCGGCGACTTCAAGGCCCAGCACTTTGCCCAGACCCTTGAGCAGGTCAACCGCCGATATGATCCCTCCTTCTATGCCGAAAGCATCGGAAAATTTTGGCATCTCGGCATTTCTGCCCTGGCCCCATACCCAGATCATGTTGGCGGGGTTCTGTCCCAGGTCTACACGCACCTTGTTTACATCGCAACCCGGCAATATCTCTCTGGACTTTTTCATAAGCTCCACGAGTTCCTTGTCCGCCGGGAAGTGCCTGGAGATAGACTTATCAAGTATGTCGTGCGGAGGATAACACTTGATCTTATTAAGTCTCTCCGCTTCTTCGGGAGAACCACAACGGACCAGAAGAAGATTGCGGTAGCTTGTACCCGCATAAAAATGGAACTTCTCGCTTCCAAGCTCTTTATTCAAAAGCTCTGCCAGAACGGTGGTCTCCTTGGTGCTGATGTGTCCCGCGCTGTAATCGATCATACGGTCTTTTCCGGCCGTGATCGTATTAAAACGGAAGGCCACATCGTTCTCGCCAAGTTCAACACCCAGGTTTGCCGCCTCCAGGGGCCCGCGCCCGCAGTAATGCTTTTTCGGGTCATACCCCAGTATTGAAAGATTCGCCACGTCACTGGCCGGAGTCATGCCCTTCGGCACGTTTTTAGATGTCCCGACAATACCTTTTCTTGCGATTATGTCCATGTTGGGAGAGTTCGCGGCTTCCATGCAAGTCCTGTCGTTCAGCTCTTCAAGAGGAAGCCCCGACATACCATCCGGCACAAGAACAACATATTTCATATTACAATCCTGCCTCTCTTGCTACCTCTTCCAGTTTAGCGTCCACAACAACAGGATGTTCAACGGTCTTTATTGCCCTGTCAGGGTCCTTCAGTCCGTGTCCGGTCAGCACACATACGATATCTCTCTTTTCCGAACCCGGTTCGTTCGCCGGGAAATATCCTTCACCGGCTTTCTTCAAAATACCTGCGACGCCGGCTGCCGATGCGGGTTCGGCGAAAATACCTACCACACTCGCCAGCAATTTGTAAGCTTCAAGGATCTCATCGTCGGTGACCTTGTCAATAAGACCGGAAGATTCATCACGCGCGGCCTCGGCCTGCTTCCAGCTTGCTGGATTACCTATTCTTATTGCCGTCGCTATCGTTTCGGGTTTTTCTATAATGCGACCCT
>JBHIBX010000072.1:0-6279 GCA_046759285.1 Candidatus Omnitrophota bacterium | reverse complement strand
GGTATGTGTACATAGTTAGATGCAGGGATAAGAGCCTTTATACGGGCGTGACGACTGATGTTGAGCGCCGGGTAAAAGAGCATAATGCCAAAAAAGGCGGAAACTACACCAGGTCCCGCCTTCCCGTAAAACTAGTCTATAAGAAAACCCATCCAAACAGGTCAAAAGCCCTGAAAAATGAAGCACGGGTTAAACGCTTGACAAAGTGGGAAAAAGAAACGCTTGCAAGAGCCCACCAGCAAAGAAAATAAAAGTAAGCTTGACATTTCGATGCACTTGCTATATAATAAGGTTACTTTACATAATACTAACAAGTATTTGCATACTGAGGTGATATAGATGAGGAAAAAATTGAAAGCAGCACGGAAAAAGATCATTAAGTCTGTTAAGAAGAAGGTCAAAGACGAAATAGAGGTTATAGATAAGTTTTATGAGCAATACCGCAGCCAGGATGATGCGCCTGCGTTAACCGGCAAGCGTTAAGATTTTTCTTTCTACGGAAAACAGGGACGGTTCTAGCAATATTTTATAATTTGCAGAACCGTCCCTGTTTTATATATAATAGAGGGGACAGGTTTGTGCTTATTTTAAAACCCGGTTTGCGCTCATTTTAAAACCCGGTTTGCGCTCATTTTAAAACCTGGTTTAAAAAGGAAGGGGGAGTGGGATGAAGAAGTGTCCTTATTGCGCGGAAGAGATCCAGGATGATGCTATCAAATGTAAGTGTTGCGGGGAGATGTTGACGCAGACTCACCAAGAGAAAGATAACGAGAAAACGCTGGCAATGTTTTGTCACCTGGGAGCTTTTAGCGGCCTTCTTTTTCCTTTCGGCAACTTTATTGTCCCTTTGCTGATATGGCTTTTAAAGAAGGAAGAGTATTCACTGGTCGATGACCAGGGAAAAGAATCTTTGAATTTCCAGATAAGTATATTTCTTTACAGCGTGGCCTGTTTTGTCCTTTCATTTATTTTCATCGGTATTCCTTTACTCATAGCCTTGATCCTGTTTGCCATGATCCAGCTGATCAGGGCCTCTATCAGCGCGAATAAGGGCGAAAAGTTCCGCTATCCCTTTTGCATCAGGCTCATTCAGTGATAGGGTTTTGTTACGGAAAGAAGTCGGGAATGGACGAAAGCGATATTATAATAAGAGAACTTCAGGATAAAGATAGGCTTGATGTAAGAAGGATAAGCTGTGAAACGGCATTTTTAAAAGAAGCCGGAAGCGGACTTTTCGATGATGACGAGATCCTGGCCGATGCCCTTACCGCTTATTTTACCGATTACGAACCGGGTTCATGTTTTGTCGCCGAAAAAGACGGCAAAGTGATAGGCTATATTATCGGTTCAAAAAATACGACGGCGATGGCAAAAACCTTTAAATTTCGGATCGCTCCGAAGCTTTTGCTCAAATCTATTCGCAGGGGCTTATTTTTAAAAAGAGGTGCCTGGATTTTTTTGCTGCATTGCCTGGCAAGTTTTTTAAAGGGCGAATTTTGGGTTCCTGACCTCTCAAAAGAATATCCCGCCACGCTACACATCAACATCGATGAGGATTTCAGAGGCCTTCGGCTCGGGACACGGCTTATAGAATACTACCTGGGTTTCCTGAGAGAAAAGGGCATAAAAGGAGTGCACTTTGGCACCTCATCCGAAGGGGCGAAGACATTTTTTTTGAAATCAGGATTTGAATTATTGTTCGAGGGAAAAAGGACTTTTCTTAAGTATGCCATGGGAAAAGACCTTTCGTATTATATTTTTGGGAGAAGATTATGAACCCCGAGAGTTTACTAAAGCCCGGCGATCGCGTGATGGTCTTCGCGCCGCATCCGGACGATGAGATCATAGGTTGCGCCGGGATCATTCAAAAGGCCGTTAAACTGGGTATCCCCCTGCGTGTTGTCTTTTTTACATATGGCGACAACAACGAATGGTCCTTTTTTCTTTATCGCAATCATCCTGTTGTAATGCCGAAAGCGGCGCGGGCTATGGGACTGGTCCGGCACGACGAGGCTTACGCGGCCGCCGAGGAGATAGGGAACCCCGGAGAGAATCTGGTGTTTTTGGGGTACCCCGATTTCAGGACCTTGCATATATGGCGTTCTCATTGGGGTGATAGCCCCCCATGCAGAAGCATGCTTACCGAAGCAAAAAAGATTCCTTACGCAAATGCATTACGTCCCGGCACTCCGCACAGGGCAGAAGAAATAATGCGGGATCTAAAGACCGTGCTGCGCGAGTTCCGTCCCACGAAGGTTTTTGTCTCGCATGCCGGGGACCATAATCCCGACCATGTGGCGCTTTACCTTTTTTTACAAGTGGCGCTCTGGGATCTGGAAAATGAGATGAAGGTGCAGTCTTATCCGTATCTTGTCCACCGCAAAAAGTGGCCTGTACCGCGGGGATACCATCCCGAAGAATTATTGAAACCGCCGGAACTATTTGAACAGAAGATCCGATGGCAGACGAACGTCCTGTCAGACGAGGAGATAAAACAAAAAAAGAAAGCCACAGAAAAACACAAGTCCCAGTATGACTATAGCTCTGAGTACCTTCTTTCATTTGTAAGGAAATGTGAGCTTTTTGGCGATTTTTCGATCATTACACTGGAAAGTGGATCATCATCCGAACCCTTGTCGTTAAACCGCAAGGAGTTTATCGCGAAAACTCCCGGAGAGCTGACTGATGAAGAGAAGGCGTTATTTGTCGGCCTTGAAGAGCATTCGGTGCGTCTTGAAGGCGGGAAGATGCTGATCGATCTTAAATTATCCCGGCCATTCGGAAAGGAAGTGGGCGCTTCGTCCTTTATTTTCGGATATAGGCAGGACCGGCCTTTCGAGGAAATGCCTAAGCTGCATGTTAAGTTCGGTGCGCTCGAACACAGGACTTACGACCAAAGGCGCAAACTTCCTCACGATGCTACAAGGGTCATTCGCCGCGCAAAAAATATTACGATAAACGTGCCGCTTGAACTTTTGGGAGATCCCCAGAGGGTTTTGATGAGCACGCGCACTTATCTTGGCGACGTGCCGCTGGATTATGTTCCGTGGCGTGTTGTGAAAGGAGTTACGTAAGAGATGGAAATCAAACCCGAAGAATACAGAAAGATCATACCTCCACCGCCCGTAGTTTTGGTATCAACTTTGTACGGGGAAGTTAAAAATTTGGCCCCCTTTGGCATGAATATGCCCGTTTCTTTTAATCCACCCTTGTATGCTGTCGGAGTGAGCGGTTCGAGAGACACTTATAAAAATATCTCTGAAACAGGGGAGTTTGTCATAGCTGTGCCCGGCCCGGAGCTGGTGGAAGCGATCAATCTGACGGGGGAATCTTTTCCCAGGGAAGTAAGCGAGTTTGAAGAAGCAGGGCTTACACCGGTTAAGAGCGCCGTGGTGAAACCGTTCAGGGTAAAGGAATGCCAGTCGAACTTTGAATGCAAGCTCGAGTGGGCCAAACAAGCCGGTGACCATTATATTGTAGTTGGAAGGGTTGTTTCTGCGTGGATAGATGATAAGATATATGCTGAAGATCTTTCAAGGCTATTGATCGATCCGGTTTATCATGTTTCTTCCAAGAAGAGCGAGTATGCCGGTAAGGGACCTTTGTTGTAGAGAAAGGAACGGAGGTGTGCGGTGCTTGCTAAAATACTTGGTGTTATCTGGATCATTTTGGGCATACTGTGGCTCGTCAGGCCTGAAAAACTGAAAAACAGATTACAAAAGAAGATGAATCGCAGGTTGAGGAGGGTTGTGTTCGGTTTTATTCTGGCGTTTGGATTTCTTATGATAGGGAGCGTCTTTAGAACGCCGGGCATTTTGCCGAAGATCATAGGAATTATAGGAATAGTTCTTGTTATAAGAGTTATAATTTTAATCACATCGAAAACCTCGGAAAAGATGTTTGAATGGTGGGCAGTGCGGCCTCTGAAGTTTTTCAGGATATGGGCGCTGTGTTTTATAGCGATCGGACTGATGCTGCTGTTTGTTTGAGCCGTAGGGGAGGTATGAATGATTTTGTTTAAACAAAGGGTAAAATATTTATTCGTTCCGGTGGTGGCAGTTTTTTGCCTTGTTTTGTTCGGCCCCGTGCAAACCGGTTTTACTGGTAGCGCGAGTGAGGAGGCTGACTGGAGCGAAGATCTTGAAAATAAGATCAATAAGACCATGAAGGTCCTTGACGTGGTAAAAAAAGAAATTAAGGATTACAGGGAACGTGAAGAAGCCAAATCTGCGCCGGCGCAACTGGGTGCAGTAACGGATGAAGAAGAAAGCCTTGCCGACATGCTGCGCGGCAAGTTGAGCAGGGCCATCAGGATATGGAGGAAATTGAAGGAAGCCGTCCAGGAGGAGGCCGAAAAGGCGAAGCAGGGAAAAGGGACACAGGAACCCGACTGGGCAAAGGATCTCAGTAAAAAACTGGACAAGACCATCGAAGCGATGACAGTGATAAAAGAGGAGTTGGAAGAGGTCGAAAAAAGCGGACAGTAGGGCTATGCAAACACTTGGTAAAGTGATCGTTCTGGCAATAGGGCTTACTCTCTTGGCCGGAGTAGTTTTTGGCCAGCCGGAAGACATGGAGGTTGAGATCTTTGAGATAAAGAACAGGGAAGCAAAGTCTCTTTTGCCTGCGGTCGAGCACGTAATAAGCAAGGAAGGGAAGGTGACCGTTGATACCGGCACGGACAGCATTATCGTGGTCGACTACCCTTCAAACCTTGAAAAGATCTCTGAAATTCTCAACGTTCTTGACGTGCCGCAAAAGCAGGTCGAAGTAAGAATCCGTGTCGTGGATGCCACAAGCCAGTTTTTAGGAAAGATAGGGATGATCACCGGCCAGGCCATCATTCCCCCGGATAAATTTAACGAGATCCTGTACCTGGTAAGTAAAAGTAAAGACGTGAACATCAGTTCGGAGATGATGGTAAGGACGATGAGCGGTCGGCCGGCGACACTTCACCTGGCCCAGGAAGAGGTCCTGTGGGGTGCGGTGATCACGCCTGAAAGCAAGATCGTGACGGTTGCACCGATCGCCACAAGGGCCGCGGGAAGGTTTCTGGAAGTCCTGCCAAAGGTGAATAACGACAACACGATTACAGTGACATTAAGGCCGACGGTGAGCGAGTTTCAGGAAGACCGGAGCATATTTGAGAGATCTGTTTTGACCCAGGTGATCATAGAAAGCGGTGACACCCTGGCCATAGGCGGTCTTGGAACTGCGAGCCTGCGCACCGACCAGGAAAAGATCCCTTTTACCGGGATGACCGTGCCGGAGAAAGTCTCCGAAGAAAGCAAAAAAGTAGTGATGTTTCTTACTGCGACCATTGTCGATTAGGCTGTTTCTATAGGATAATGCCATGCTAAAAAAGATGTTGTTTATGATGACCGGTTTATTAATAGCTGCAACGGCTTTTTCGCAGATCACTTTCACCGGACGCCTCCGGGGCAGGGCAGATCCCGTACCGGCCCCGAGACTGCTAGCACCCCTTACCGAAGAGGTAGCATTGTCCGGAAAAGATAAACTGGAGTTCAGATGGAGCCCGCATGAGGGCAGCCGTATCGAGAGAAAATATTATGATTTCAGATTATACAAGGGTTATAATATGGTCGAATCGACCCTTGTATTTAAAAAACGTGTACCTGCGGGTAAATACAAAATATACCTGGATCTGGGCCTGTTTGAGCCGGGGCAGATCTATACTTGGTCTCTCAGACAGGTATATCGCATTGGCGGTAAAAGCAGAAGGAGTTTTCATTCTTTTAGAGCGATAAAATGATGGGAGGAAGATAATGAAAAGGGTTTTTGTGTTTGTGTGTATTTTCGTTGTTTTAAGTTTTTTTCTTGCTGGATTGGCATATTCTCAGACCCTTAAGGATTACAAGGCCAGGGTCAGGGCTGAGGTCAGGCGCGAAATGGGACTTGACGAACCCGGAGCGCCAAAAGCGCAAAAAGAGAAAAGAATGCCGGATGAAGGCGAAAAAAGACACATCAAGAGTGTGTCGGAAATAGCTCGCCGGTCGGCTGCGATTTTGATGATAATTGCGCTTATTCCGGCAATAATCGCCAAGGTCAAGGGACGCAGTTTTATTGCGTGGTATGTCTTGGGACTTTTATTTTTTATCATTGTATTTCCTGTCTCTGTTTTTATGAAGAAATTGCCGAAAAGTGGCCAGGAACTTCAGCCTGAGGAAGAAGAGCAAGAAGCCGCGAAGATAGATGTCTATAAAAAGATCGAGAATCTGTCTAAACTGAAAGAAAAAGGTATCCTCTCCGGAGAAGAGT
>JBHIBX010000071.1:0-6362 GCA_046759285.1 Candidatus Omnitrophota bacterium | reverse complement strand
TCCTGATGCACATGAAGGGCACTCCCGGTTCCATGCAGGAAGCGCCGCGGTACGATGATATAATGGGCGAGATCTCTTCGTATCTTTCGGAGTCAATAAAGATCGCTCAGGAAGCGGGAATCAAGCCGGATAGGATCATCGTAGATCCGGGCATAGGATTCGGGAAGAAGCTGGAGCATAATCTGACTATATTAAAAAACCTGGACGTTCTCCGGCAACTTGGAAAGCCGATACTTGTGGGAACGTCGCGTAAGTCTTTTTTGGGCGAACTGACCGGCAAAGAAGCCGGTGAAAGGGTTTTCGGCACTGCGGCAAGTGTCGCGTTAGCAGTGATAAACGGTGCCAGCATAATACGTGTGCACGATGTTGATCCGATGAAAGACGTGATGCGGGTCATTGACGCGATAAGGAGCGCGTGATTTACTATGGAATCATTTTTGGGGTATCTGGAGATAATTCCCGAGATACTTATACTGTGGGCCCTGTATTACATGGTGTTCCTTTTCATTAAGGGAACCGGCGCCGAGCAGGTTCTTAAAGGGATCATCATCATCTCGCTTATAGTCCTTCTGACAAAAGGGCTGAACCTCGTTATAATCAACTGGCTTTTAACAAGATTCCTGGCCATTTCGGTCATAGCTTTCCTGATAATTTTCCAGCCGGAGCTCAGGAGGGGTCTGGCGAGAATAGGAAGACTTGGGATATTTTCCAAGGAAAAAGACACGATAGACGAGATAGCGAAAGCCGCCGTGGTATTATCTAAAAAGAAGATAGGATCCCTTATCGCGATAGAACGGGAAGTGGGCTTGAGGCGATACGTGGAAAGCGGCGTCAGCATCGACGGCAGGGTAACAAGCGAGCTTATAAACACTATATTTTCTCCGAAAACGGCTCTCCACGACGGCGGCATAATAATCGCGGAACAACGCGTGGAAGCAGCGGCGTGTTTATTTCCCCTGGCGCAGAATCCCAGCATACCGAAGACGATGGGCACGAGGCACAGGGCGGCGATCGGACTTACGGAAGAGACCGATGCGGTCGTCATTGTCATAAGCGAGGAGACAGGAGACATCTCAATAGCCCATGACGGGAAGCTGACAAGAGATGTCGACCCGAAAAACATGGCAAAGGTCCTCGAAAGGATGTATATACCCAAGACGAAAAAAATATCCCTTTCGGATGCATTGAAAAGAACGATTGTAAGAAGTGAAGAAGCAAAATGAAGATAGTTAACATTATCGCACACAATTTTTGGTTGAAGATCATAGCGCTGATATTCGCGATAGCTACCTGGTTCTATGTCTTTGACGTCGTCAACCCCGTCTCTTCACCCCAGAAAAAGGAAGTCCTGGAAAAGATCCTCGAGCGCTATAACTTCACGATAAAAGAGGTTCCCGTAAGGCCTGTCTTTACCGGAAGCGTTCCGGAGGGTTACCGCGTGATATATGACAAGGTCAAAGTTGTCCCGTCGGCTGTCGCTATTTTTGGTCCGGAAGAGCTTGTCAAAAAAGCTGATGAGCTCAAGACCGACAAGATAGACCTCAGTGAATACACACGGAGCATGAAGCTGGAACTTGGATTGCACTCGGACGTGAAATATCTGAAATTTAAAGATCAAACTGTCAGCGTCTATGTTCCGGTAGAACAGATACGGAAAGTGGAAGAGAACGAGTAGTGGTAAAGCTTGGCGTTAACATAGATCACGTAGCTACGGTAAGAGAGGCGCGGAAGACTTTTGAGCCGGACCCGGTAGAGGCAGCGCGCGAATCTGAGCGGGCAAGATGTGACGGAATAGTTTGCCACTTAAGGAAAGACCGCCGTCACATCAACGATGCCGACCTTGCCGAGTTGAAGAAAGCCGTAACGACAAAACTGAACCTGGAGATGTCCGTTGATCCGGAGATCGTTGAGATCGCCTGCCGCACTAAACCGGACCAGGCGACTATTGTCCCGGAGCGCCGCGAAGAGATAACCACAGAAGGCGGGCTGGACGTTGCCGGCAATCTCAAAAAAGTGAAAGAAGTGGTAGAGAAGCTTTCCGCCGAGGGCATCGAGGTCAGCCTTTTCATCGATCCTGAACCTGATCAGATAGAAGCTTCCGGGAAAGCGGGGGTAAATATAATCGAACTTCATACCGGGCGATACGCCGAAGCCTTTAACGCCGGGGAAGATTCCGAGAGTGAGCTTAAAAACCTTAAGGAAATGACCGATCTCGGCCTCAACAGCGGCCTTATTGTCTGCGCGGGACACGGTCTTAACTACCAAAACGTAACGCCGGTGGCGCGTATCCCTGGCATGCACGAACTCAACATAGGCCATTCCATTATATCCAGATCCATTTTTATCGGGATAGCCGGTGCTGTAAAACAGATGAAAAACCTCATGACATGAAGATAATCGGGACCGGCATAGATGCCGTTGAAATAGGAAGATTCGAGCACGCTGTAAAAGAAAAAGAAGAAAAGTTCCTTCAGAGGATTTTTACCTCCGAAGAACTTAAATATATCGGCACAAGAAAGGCCAGATTTGTCCATATGGCCGGGAGGTTCGCGGCCAAAGAAGCCGTGAAAAAAGCTCTTCCGGACGGCGCGAGGATCGGGCTCAGCTGGGCCGATATTGAAATATTGAATAATGAAGACGGAAAACCCTATGTTCGCCTGCACGGTGAGGCCGAGCAGCTGGCGAAGGAGAATGGACCCTTTGAGGTCCTTGTCAGTATTTCGCACACGCGCAATACTGCCATATCAAACGCGATGGTGGTGAAAAATGGTACGTAAACATATCGAAAAAATACCCGTTCGCCGTGAGGACTCCCATAAGGGGGATTATGGCCGGATTTTTGTTGTTGCCGGCTCTCCCGGGATGACCGGCGCGGCTTTTCTTTGTTCGGAAGGCGCTTTGCGCACCGGGTCAGGGCTTGTTACCTGCGGGATCGCCGAGTCGCTGAATCCCGTGATGGAAGTCAAGCTTACCGAAGTCATGACTTTGCCGTTGACAGAGACGCAGAGCCATGCTCTTGGACTGGCCGCTGAAAAGGAAATACTGAAGTTTGCCAAGAAGTGCGATGTGGCTGTTGTCGGCCCAGGCCTGGGGAGCGATCCCGAGACCAAGCCTTTGGTCAAAATACTGGTTCAGCAAATAGAAAGCCCCATAGTTCTTGATGCCGACGGCATTAACGGCCTGGAAGGCGACATTGATGTCCTAAAAGACAGGTCGGCGAGGCTGGTTCTTACGCCTCATCCGGGAGAGATGTCCAAGCTTATAGGGAAGGATGTTTCTGAAATACAATCTATGCGTGAAGATATCGCCAAAAGCGTGGCTGAGGTTACCGGAGCGGTTGTATGCCTTAAGGGACACCGGACCGTTGTGGCAAGTCCGGAGGGGGAAGTTTACGTGAACGAGACAGGCAATTCCGGCATGGCGACCGGAGGAATGGGCGACATCCTGACGGGCATGATTGCCTCGTTTATCGGGCAGGGTGTGGATGATTTCGGTTCCTGTGTGATCGCGGTAAATCTTCACGGTCTGGCAGGGGATATAGCTGCCGAGAAAAAGGGGCAATTCAACATGGTAGCGACGAATGTCCTGGAGTATTTGCCCGAAGCGTTTAAGAGAGCAGGCATTTAAAACAGGGGGATAGGCCATGGCACGAGTTCTTATTATAGACGATAACGTTGAGATAAGGGACTTACTGAGGAGATGGCTGGAGGACGAAGGCTATAAAGTAGTTGAAGCATCGGACGGAGATATAGGCCTCAAGCTATACCGTGAGGAGCCGGCGGACCTCGTTATCGCTGACATCATAATGCCAAAAAAAGAGGGTATAGAGACCATGCTGGAGATCCGGCGCGAACATCCTGAAGCAAAGATCATAGCCATATCCGGCGGCGGCATCGAAAAACCTGACAGGTACCTTGAAGGGGCCAAATTGATAGGCGGAGCGCTCCGCACTTTTGCCAAACCTTTCAAGCGCAAAGAATTTCTCGAAGCAGTAAAAGAGCTTTTAGGCGAATAGCAAGAAGGAGTAAATTCGTAATGAAACTGGGCGCAAAATTGAGATTGAGTTACGTTGGCGTCGTGGTAATAGCCGTGTCTTTTGTCCTGGTTCTGATCATATATAACGCCAACAGGGAACTTAAGGAAAAGATCGGGGAAGATCTTCAGTATGTTGCGAATATAGAAGCAGAAAACGTTAATGATTACATAAAAAGGAAGATCTATGATATAAGGATCCTTTCCCAGAATTCCCTCTTCAAAGGCGAAGATACGGCGGCGATGGGAAAATATCTCCAACAAATAAGGGGCGAGGACATCGGTCTTGACAGGATATTCGTCATAGATCCTGGAGATAAGATCATCGCTTCAGCGAATCCGCAGTATACAGGAAAGCCGTTCACAACGGAAGATAAAGAATTAATGGATTTTCTCAGAAAGGCATGGCAGGTCAAAAAAGGTGGTGTTTTCTTCAAGTACGGCTACGGGGGAAAAAGAAAGAAAGAATTAAAAGGTTTCATTTTTACGCCTGTCACAGGCGAGAGCGATACGGATGTTATATCTGTGATGGTGGCGGCTGTCAACATGAATGACATTTTGAAAGATACCGAATATTCCGAAGGCCACAGTTTCGGGGGAAAAACGGCCTACCTGGTGGACAATAAAGCAACAATGATAATAACCCAGGAAGGGAAGTCTCGTGTCTTTACACCTATAGTATATATTCAAGCAGACTCCCCTCTGTGGAATTTCGTGAAAGACGGCGATAACGGGTATACCATCTACAAGGGCCCCGATGGGGTACCGGCCATAGTCGGGTATTCAAAATTGGGCTGGTACGGAGAGGTCAAAGGTAAACCATGGCTTGTTATTTCCATGGCTCCTCAAAAAATAGTATTCTCACCCGCGATCAGATTGCGGAACACAGTAACCGTTCTGGGGATCTTTGCTATTATCATGGCCTGGGTAGTAGCATTTTTCGTCGCCCGCGGGATAAGCAGGCCCATCGTGAGACTTGCCAATGTAACTGACAAAATAGCTAAGGGGGATCTGTCCCAAAGGGCGGATATAGAATTAAAGGATGAGGTAGGCGATCTTGCAAAGTCTTTTAATAAGATGACGGATGAACTTAATTCCGCGATCGCTTCCCGGGACCAGGAGATATTGGAACGCAGGAACGCCGAAGAAAGATTAAAAGAAGAGATGGAGGCCAGGGCGCGGTTTATAAACATGATTTCGTATGAATTTAAACCATCTCTTACATCGATCAGGGAAGGCATAAGCATGGTCCTGGACGAGGCGGCCGGCAAGATAAATGAAAGGCAAAACGCGCTTCTGGAACTGGCCAAGAAGAGCGGGGAGAGCCTTTCACACCTGATAAAAGACATAGTGGATTATCATAAGCTAGAGACCGATAAGGCCGAATTCAATATAACCGTAAATGACATCAATGAAGCTGTCGGTGAAGTCAGTACCGCCATGGTCCCGATACTTGCGGAGAGAAAGGAAGTAGAGTTTATTATCAATTGCGATGATGCCCTGCCCAAGGCGAGATTCGACAAGAATAAGATAATACTGGTTCTGACAAATTTAGTCAATATTGCCGTCAGATCAACAGAGGAAGGAAGCGTCACAGTCACCACTGCAAGGGAAGGGGATAATGCCGTCCGCGTTTCGGTCAAAGACAGCGGCCCGGGGATCGAGCAGGAGGACCTTTCAAGATTATTCGAAAAGTTTGAACAGCCGGGAAAGGCGAAAGACAAAGCGGCCGGCGGTACGGGCCTTGGCATGACGATATCGAAAACGATCATCGAGAAGCATAACGGAAAAATATGGGCAGAATCGGAAATAGGGAAGGGAACAATCTATAATATCGTTCTGCCGATAAGCGAAAGAAGACTCTAAACTCCACAATGGGGTGGGAGTTATGGAAGATCTAAAGCCCGCAGTTGACACAATCCAGGAATCTCTGCAAAAATTCAAGAACATTTTTGACGGCACAATCGACACGATTCTCATAGGAGACCCGCAAAGCAAAAGTATTTATATGGCCAATAAGACGGCTTGCAAGATGTTGGGTTATAATCAGGAGGAGCTAACAAAATTAGAAATTAAAGACATACATCCCGAGGAAGCTATGCCCCGCATTATGAAGGAAATTGGAAAGCTAATGTGCGGAGAAATTACACTCGCCAAAGATATTCCGGTTAAAAGAAAAGACGGAAGCATTTTTTATGCCGATATTAACGCATCCCCAATAACATTAGACGGAAAAACATATGGAATGGGTATCATTAGAGACATCACCGAGCGTAAGAAGGCGGAGGAAGCGCTTGCAAAAAGCGAAAGACTTTATCGGGTGTTTATAG
>JBHIBX010000070.1:0-6367 GCA_046759285.1 Candidatus Omnitrophota bacterium | reverse complement strand
GCAAAGACTCGAGCCTTTCAATCATATCCGAAGACCCGTAAATGCCCCCGTCCTAGATCACGGTCAGGTGCGCATACGTCCCCACGATCTTATCTCTTATTTCCCTGTCAAAACCGTTCATTACCGAAAGAACGATAATGAGCGAAGCAACACCAAGCGCGACACCCAGAACGGAGATAAAACTTATCAGGGAAATAAGGCCTTCCCTTCTCCTGGATAAAAAATATTTAAAGCTTAAAAATAACGGCCACATTTTGTCATTCCGGTCTAAGTTGCGGAAACAGTATCACTTCGCGGATATTCGCCGAATTGGTCAGTATCATCGTCAAGCGGTCGATCCCTATCCCGAGTCCTCCCGCCGGCGGCATGCCGTATTCGAGGGCGCGTACAAAATCTTCGTCAACCATGGCCTCGGGGTCGGCTTTTGCCTGCTCTATAAATCTTTCCTTCTGGTCTATGGGATCGTTAAGCTCTGAATAAGCGTTAGCTATTTCCATTCCCCCTATGTACAGTTCAAACCTGTCCACCAGTCCCGGTGCGTCCTTTTTCTCTTTCGCCAGGGGACTTAATTCTTTGAAAAAATCAAGCACGAATACCGGGTGAGTCTCCGTTTTTGGTTCGACGAGCTCTCCCACTATGTTGATGATCTGCGTCTTACTTACGGTCTCTCCCTCTATCTCTATTCCTTTTGCCTTGAGCTTTTTCAGCCAACCGCTCAATGGCTCGTCTATCTTGATGCCGAAATTCTCTTCCATAAGCTGCGCGAACGACACCCTTTTCCACTCGGTCAGGTCAACTTCCCTGTCCTGGTACTTGAACTTTTCCGATCCAACAATGGTTTTCGCTGCCGAACGGATAAGTTCTTCGGTCAGTTTCATCATACCCTCACAATCGGAATATGCTTCGTAAACTTCCAGCATCGTGAATTCCGGATTGTGTCTCTGGGATATGCCTTCGTTGCGAAAAGAACGGTTTATTTCGTATACCCTTTCAAATCCTCCGACCAGGAGTTTCTTAAGATATATCTCGGGCGCTATCCTGAGATAGAGGTCCATGTCCAGCGTTTCATGATGCGTTTTGAAGGGCTTACCGGCAGCGCCGCCCGGGATAGAGTGCATCATAGGTGTTTCGACCTCAAGAAAACCCTTTTTATCAAGACCTTCACGCAGGCTTTTTATGACTTCGATACGCTTCTGGAATATATCGCGCACAGAATCGTTAACGATAAGGTCGACGTATCTCTGGCGGAACCTCGTCTCAACGTCTTTGAGCCCGTGCCACTTTTCGGGAAGCGGGCGTAAAGATTTGGAAAGAACGCAGTACTCCGTCAGTTTAATGGTTTCCTCGCCCGTCCTGGTCTTGAAGAGCTCTCCGTCCGCTCCGATAATATCCCCTATATCCAGGCTCTGTAAAATACTAAAAGGCTCATCCCCGATAACGTCTTTCCGTCCGTATACCTGGATCCTTCCGGTAAAATCCTTAAGGTCCATGAAGACGCTTTTTCCGTGCTCCCGCTTCGCCATTATCCTGCCGGCAACACGGCTTTTCTTCCCTTCCGAAAAATCGTTCTTTACGTCAGCAATACTTTGAACGTCAGGAAAGCATTCACCGAAGGGATTTATTCCCGCTTTCTTCAGGTCTTCAAGGTTCTTATACCTCTGCTCTATAAGTTCATTTTTTTCCGGCATCTCGAATTTCCCTTCAATCAGTTATTAAACTTCTTTAATATAAATAAATACGGGAACTAATAAATAGTATATAGATTTTCCGCATAATTAACACACAAGATTATATCTATAATGGCGAGCTCTGTCAATGTAATTAGCGGTATTAATTAGCAAAGGCCAGAATTTATACAGGTTTATACAGGTTTAGGTAGGTTTATAGAAGTTTCTTAAACTGCGCTTCCGTGAGGATCTTAAGCCCGAGCTTTTTCGCCTTGTCAAACTTTGAGCCGGGACTCTCCCCTACAACAACATAATCCACATTTGAACTGACGCCTGAAGCCGCCTCGCCGCCTTCATTTTCAACGAGTTTTTTCGCCTCGGACCGCGTCATGGTCTGAAGGGTCCCTGTAAAAAGGACTGTTTTACCTGCGAGTTTGCCGGCGGCGGCTTTTTTCTTTCCGCTTATCGTAACTCCGTTTTTCTTCAGCTTCTCAATTTCATGCAGGTTTTTCTTTTCGCTGAAAAATCCCGTTATGCTTTCCGCTATCTCAGGGCCTATTTCGTTTATCGCCGTGAGGTCATCTTCGCTCGCAGAAGCTATTTTCTCAAGCGATCCGAATCTCTTGGCAAGAAGCGTTGCTATGTGCTTGCCCACATTCCTTATGCCGAGCCCGAAAATAAATCTTTCCAGCGATATGTTCTTTGCATCTTCTATCGCGCGTAAAAGGTTATCGGTCTTTTTTTCCTTCCATCCTTCAAGTTGTAAAAGCTCTTCGCGCTTTAAGGTATAAATATCCGATATGCTCTTAATGATCCCTTTTTCGTAAAGAAGCTCGACGGTTTTTTCAGAAAAACCGTCTATATCTACCGCACCTTTTGAAGAGTAGTGCGTTATAGTCTCTTTTAGTTGCGCCGGACAGCCGAGGCCAGCGGGACATCTGTAAAACACGTCTTCGCGTTCTATCGCTGCACCGCAACTCGGGCATCTTTTCGGCATATGAAATTTTTTTTCTTTCCCCGTGCGTTTTCCTTTTACAACTTCAGACACATAAGGGATCACATCTCCCGCTCTTTGCACTTTCACGTAATCGCCCACCTTAACGCCTAATTTCGCGACCTGGTCCATGTTGTGAAGTGTTGCTCTGGAAACCGTCACGCCACCGACTTCAACGGGATGAAGAAGCGCAACCGGCGTCAGTGTGCCGGTCCTTCCGACCTGCACAACTATGTTCTCGATGCGGGTGACTTCTTTACGCGGTTCAAACTTATAAGCAACGGCCCACCTGGGATTCGTAGCCCGTATGCCCATCTTGTTCTGTAGACCCACCTTGTTGACCTTTACCACCACCCCGTCGATCTCATAATCAAGATCATCGCGCTTTTTCTCCAGATCATGATGGTACGAAACAACCTCCTTGATACTATGGCAATATTTTGGCCCCGGGGAGATCTTAAACCCAAGATCATGAAGAAGCTCAAGCGATTCCTTCTGGGTTGCGGGCATTTTCTCGGAAATATCCAGGATCCTGTAACAATAAACGTGGAGTTTCCTCTGGGCGGTTATCCTGTAATCAAGCTGTCTCATAGAGCCTGCGGCGACATTGCGGGGATTCGCGTAGGTATCGCCTCCCATTTCCGCCTGCTTTTTATTAAGGCTCTGGAAGTCCTTTATATGCATCATTACTTCCCCGCGAACGGCAATGCGCGCGGGAGCTTTTTTGCCTTTGAGCTGCTTGGGAACACTCGGTATTGTCTTTAAGTTCAGCGATACATCTTCTCCGATGATGCCGTCACCACGGGTGGAACCTCTGACGAATTCCCCGTTTTCGTAAACAAGCTCGATGCTAAGACCGTCCAGCTTTGGTTCACACATGTAGTCAACGGAACCTTTTGTTTCCTTTGCGCAAGTTTGGTCAAAGTGTACAGCGCCGGCTTCATCACTCACGCTCTCAAGGCTTAACATGGGAGAAAAATGTTTCACTTTTACGAATTTCTCCGGGATAGGCGCCCCCACTGTCTGTGTCGGAGAATCAGGAGTCACAAGCTCGGGATGTTTTTTCTCCAGCTCTTTTAGTTCCTTCATAAGCGCGTCATACTTACTGTCGGAGATCTCCGGGGCATCTTTTACATAATAAAGCTTGTTGTGCCTCTTTATCTCCTTCTTGAGCCAGTCTATTCTTTTTTTAACGTCTTTCTTCGTCATAATTATCGCTTAAGCGCTTTAAGCAGCTGTTCCAATGTTTTCGTATTCAATACGTCCTTCTTCTCGACCCACCCTCTTCTTGCCGTGACAACCCCGAAGACAAGTTTATCCAGCTGCTCCACCGAATGCGCATCGCTCGAAATAATAAATTTCGCGCCGAGCTCCTTGGCCCTTTTGCAATGCACGTCATTAAGGTCCATCCTCTCTCCGTGAGTATTGACTTCCATGTAGATATCCGCTTCTGCGGCCCGCTTGAAGATCTTGTCAAAATCTGCTTTGATCGGGGTGCGGGTGGTTATAAGCCGACCCGAAGGATGGGCAAAAGCATTTACATATTTATTATCGAACGCCTTAAGAATACGGTCGGTTTGTTTTTCCTGTTCAAGGGAAAAATATGAATGAATGGCGGCGATCACTATGTCCAGTTCTTTTAAAACAGAATCTTTCAAATCAAGTTTTCCGTCCGTAAGGATGTCCACTTCGATGCCAGTCAGGATCTTTATGCCTTTTATTTTCTTATCGGCTTTACGTATTCTCTCAATATGCTTTAAAAGACGCTTTTCGTCAAGGCCATTCGCCACGCGAACCAATTTTGAATGTTCGCTTATGGCGATATACTCGTATCCTTTCTTTTTTGACGCTTCCGCCATCTCTTCTATCGAGCCCCGCCCGTCAGACTCCGTGGTGTGCATATGCAGGTCGCCCCTGATATCCTTCACGCTGATAAGCTTCCCGGGAAGTGTTCCCTCCATGGCCGCTTCTATTTCGCCACGGTTCTCGCGAAGCTCAGGCGGCATCCAGTCCATACCCAGCTTCTTGTAAACTTCTTCTTCGGTCTTCCCGCCAACCATCCTTTCTTTTCCCGCCTTGCTGACGGAAAAGACTCCATATTCATTGACCTTGTAGCCTTTGGCCTTGGCTATTTTCCTCACTGCAACATTATGGTCTTTAGACCCGGTAAAATACTGAAGAGCCGCTCCGAACCTTGAGCCTTCAATGACCCTGAGATCCACCTGAGGGCCGTTTTTCAGGCGAATGCTGGACTTGGTCGTCCCTTTGGCGATCACGTCTTCAACACCCGGGAAGCTGACAAAATAATCCATCGCCTTTTTGCTGTCTTTGGCATCCGCAAGTATATCCAGGTCTCCGACGGTCTCTCTTCCTCTTCGGAGGCTACCGGCTTTCTCCAATTGTTTGAAATTCTTGGACTTTTTAAGATAGGCCAACATCTCTTCCACGTATTCACTGGCCTCGGGAAGCAGCATGCGTCCTTCTCTCTTTTTATAATGCCCTATGGCATCCAGGATCTTATCCTGTGTTTTTGCGCCCATGCCTTCGATGCCTTCAAGCTTCCCTTTCTCGCATGCCTTTCTCAAATCATTTACATTCTTGATACCAAGTTCTTTTCTGAGTTTAGCCAGTTTTTTCGGACCAAGACCGGCCAGGTCCAATAGATCCAAAAACCCGGCCGGAAATTCCTTCATCATCTTCTCGAATTCTTTCAACTTGTCCGTTTCGATCATCTCGACGATCTTTCCCCTGAGGTCTTTGCCGATACCCGGGATCTTTTCAAGTCCGGAAGGATCTTCCTTGTAAATATCCCCAAGCTCACGGGACAGGCTAAGGATATTCTGAGCGGCGGTCCGGTATGCGCGGACCCTGAAGACATTTTCTTCCTTCAGCTCAAGTATATCCGCGATACGGGAAAAAACATTGGATATTTCTCTATTGTTCATAAATATCAAAACGATTATAGCATATTTTGCACCGTTTGGAAATTTGAGAACGCAAGTGTCCCCTTTTCCAGGATTAAACCTGTACCCTGTGATATAATACAGACATGGGTATTGTTACTATAGCCTTTGATGATGGCTATAAGGAGACTTTTCTGAATTGCGCCGAATACCTTACGAAAAAAGGCGTTCGGGCGACCTTCGCCGTCCCCTCATCCTCTCTCGGTAAAACCCTTGAAAACAGGCCCGTCATTAATAAGGGTGAGGTCGAGTTCCTTATAAAAAACGGCCACGAGATAGCTTCACATACCTCAAGCCACCGCAACCTTTTAGACGTTTTTAATACCGAAGGTGAAGGTGCCGTAAGAAATGAAATGGAAAATTCCAGAAAAATGCTTGAATCCGAATTCGGCGTGAAAATAGATTCAATGGTATTCCCTTTTATTGAAGCGAATCAAGACCCTCATCTTCGCAAGATCGCCTCCGAATATTACTCATCATCCCGCATAACTACAGAAAAGGCAGTTTTTAACCGTCTGCCGGTTCACGATCCCTTTTCCATAACAGGGGTCGCGTTTACAACTGATGTATCTGTCAAGGATTATGAAAAATTGGTAGATATTGCAGCTGAACACGACCTCTGGCTCATCGAAGTGTTCCATTTTGTCTCGGACAAGAATACTAAAAGCGCCCATCGTGACCAGCCTTACAGGTTCTTCGCCCATGTAAATGACTTTAAAATCCACATTGAGTACATCCTCTCA
>JBHIBX010000069.1:0-6375 GCA_046759285.1 Candidatus Omnitrophota bacterium | reverse complement strand
AGGACTTACGCGGAAAGAGAATAGCCACGGAGCTGGTAAAGGTCACAAAGAAATATCTTAAAAAAAAGAAGGTTTCCGCCGATGTAGAATTCAGCTGGGGTGCGACCGAAGTAAAGCCCAAGATGGGGATTGACGCCATTGTGGAAGTCACCGAAACGGGCTCAAGCTTGCGGGCCAATGATCTCAAGGTCATCGATACCGTGTGCGAATCCACGACGCAGTTCATCGCCAACAATGCCGTCTGGAAAAATTCCTGGAAGAGAGAAAAGATCGAACAGATGGTTTTGTTGCTTAAAGGGGCGATACTTGCCGAAGGCAAGGTGGGACTCAAGATCAACGCCAGAAAGAAAGACCTGGATAAAATTGTCGCGCTTTTGCCTTCGATGAAAGCGCCTACCATCTCGCAGCTTTCAGACGGAAAGTGGGTTGATATCGACACGGTCATAGATGAAGATGACGTGAAAAGACTTATCCCGGCGATCCGGAAAGCAGGCGGACAGGGAGTTGTTGAATATCCATTAAACAAAGTGATCTATTGACGAGCGAGGAGGTGACACCTAAAGATGCCCTGCGGCAAGAAAAGGAAGCTGAAAAAAGTAAAGAGACATAAAAGAAAAAAGAGAATGAGAAGGGATAGGCACAAGAAGAGGAAGGTATGACGTCTGTTCGTATTGCTGTTTTTGCTGCTGTTTGTTTCTCTTGTATTTTTTCTTCAAGCAGCACTGCAAAAGCTTTTCCTATTACTGAACCGATAAGTGAAATTATAAACACGACCAGGGCCGAAAGTCCTGAGATCAAGACCTTATCGAATGCCCTCGCCCATTATACAATGGGGCTCGTCTATGACAATTTCGGAAATACCAAAACAGCCATAGCCGAATACAGAAAAGCTCTTTCCTACAAAGAAGATGTAGGCGATATACATTTGAAGCTCGGCTCTGATCTTCTGATAATGGGAAAACTTGACGAAGCAGTCGATTCTTTGACAAAGGCGAATGAACTGGAGCCGGAAAATACCAAGTCCTATCTTTTTCTGGCGATAATCTATACCGCAAAGGGCGATTACCAGAAAGCCGAGGTCCAGTACGAAAAGGCGCTGGAGCAGGATCCGGACAACCTTAGGGTCCTGATGTTTTTGTCGGATCTCTTTATAATCCAGCAGAAGCTTGACAAGGCGGCGGAGGTATACGAAAAAGTACTCAAGATCAAAAGTGACGATGCGTTTCTCCATTTTAACCTCGGTGTCATTTACAGCAAGCTTGATCAGATGGATAAGGCCGTAGACAATCTGAAGACGGCTATAAAAATAGATGAGAATTTTCTTGAAGCGCAACTGGTTCTGGGGTTTATTTACGAGCTCAAGGGAGATTTCAAAGAGGCGGCAGAACAGTACGAAAAAGTCATAAGCATGGACCCCCTGAACAGGGAAACATACGCGCGCCTCGGACAGCTTTATTACCAGTCAGGCGAGATGGGAAAGGCGATAGAGCAAAACCGCATATTAATGCGCCTTGACGTACATTCTCCGGAACCGTATTTGAGGATTTTCGGCTTTTACATGGACAAAGAGGATTATGGTGAAGCACAAAAGATCCTGGAGGAAGCTTTAAATAAAGGTGTTTCCGACGCGAGTATCTACGCGGGGCTTGGATACCTCGAGGTTCTGAGAAAAAATTACGCGGAAGCAGTTGAACATTACACAATAGCGCTTGAAAAAGACCCGGGAAACGAACTCTACAGATTTTATTTAGGTGCTGCGGTAGACCGACTGGGCAAAAAGGAAGAAGCCATCAAGATCCTGGAGGATGTGGTATCCGCTTCTCCGGACTTTCCGGACGCGTATAATTATCTCGGATACTTATATGCGGAAGCCGGTATAAAGCTGGATCGCGCTATCGTGTTGGTCCAGAAAGCGCTTGAATTCGACCCGAAAAACGGCGCTTATATCGACAGTTTGGGGTGGGCTTATTATAAAAAAGGCGAGCTTGATAAAGCCCTGGAACTTCTGGAGGAGGCGGTAAAGCAGCTGCCTGACGACGCGGTCGTCAGGGACCATCTCGGGGATGTATATTTTGAAAAAGGCGAGGTTGAAAAAGCCGCTGCTGAATGGAAAAAGTCACTGAAGCTGGATCCCAAAAATCAGGAAGTCAAGGATAAGCTGAAAAAAGCAAGAAAGAGGTAAGATGAAAAGGCTAAAGGACATAAAAGAGATGAAGAAAAAAGCGATTGATATACGCCGTGATATCTTGACTATGCTGGAAAAAGCCGGAAGCGGACACACGGGAGGGTCCCTCTCGTTGGTAGAGATCCTGATCCACTTGTACTATCAAAGGATGAACATCGATTGCAAAAGATATGATTGCAAAGATCGTGATAAATTCGTATTGTCCAAAGGGCACGGCTGTCCGGCGCTCTACGCGGTCCTGGCGGATCTGGACTTTTTTCCGCGCGAAGAACTGTGGACCTTAAGAAAACTCGGTTCGCGTCTCCAGGGACATCCGCAGATAGGTCTTCCCGGTCTCGAGATATCCAGCGGCTCTCTTGGCCAGGGCCTGTCCATAGCGGTAGGGCTCGCGCTTGCTGATAGGATCGATGGCATAAACGCGAAAGTTTACTGCCTTATGGGCGACGGTGAGACCAATGAAGGACAGGTCTGGGAGGCAGCGATGACCGCGGCGCACTACAAGCTTGATAGCCTTTGTGGTATTGTCGATTTTAATAAGATGCAAATAGACGGTTTCTGCTGTGAAGTGAAAGACCTGGGCGCATATAAGGAGAAATGGAAACACTTCGGGTGGTACGCGATCGAAACGGACGGGCACGACTTTAATCAGCTGGATAAAGCATTTAACGAATGCCAGAAGATAAAAGACAAGCCGCAGGTCGTTATAGCGCATACGGTAAAAGGAAAAGGGATTTCATTTGTTGAAAACAAAGTCGAATGGCACGGCATTGCGCCGAAAAAAGAAGAACTTGAAAAGGCGCTGAAAGAACTTGATAAACAGGAGAAAGAACTTGAATGAGACCACAACTTACGGAACCCTTCGGCAAGCTCAGGGCAGGCTCTGTGAACGTAAGTTGTATGGTCGAATTTAATCCCGAGCGAAGTCGAGGGATCTGATAAAGGAGAACTATCATGATAAACAGAAGACTAGGCATGTACTTTAGGCAATACAGAACCATAATCATACTCGCGGTCGTAGTTTTTATATTGATTATACTTTCGATCATAGGACTGATGTCGCTGGAATCGTTTTATCGCAAAATGACCCTCGCGACCATGCCCGTTCAGTTTATTATGGCGGGTATCCACGCCGGAATATTTGTGTTTATGTATTTAACGTTCATGAGAGGCGGTTTTGCCAAGCTGGACAAGGCGCCTATCAAGGGCAAGGACGTGTCCATCACCTGGAATGATGTCATAGGCATGCACGACGTCAAACAGGAATCCGGTGAAGTCGTTCAGCTCATAAAAGACAGGGCAAAAGTCCAAAAGATGGGAGGCAGCGTTGTAAAGGGGCTGATCATGCTTGGACCCCCGGGATGCGGCAAGACCTATCTGGCAAAAGCAATAGCTACTGAAGCCGACATGCCTTTTATTTCCATGTCCGGAAGCGAGTTTGTCGAAGTCTTTGTCGGGGTGGGAGCTTCGCGCGTGCGTAAACTTTTCAAAAAGGCCAGGGACCTTGCTTATGGATATGGCGGATGCATCCTTTTTATCGATGAGATCGACGCTATAGGAAGATCCAGGACGTTCAGCTTCATGGGAGGACAGGAGACGAACAGCACTTTAAACCAGCTTCTCGCCGAGATGGACGGCCTTAAAGGAAAAGAGCAGAACATCGTTGTTATCGGCGCTACGAACGCACCCGAAGAACACCTTGACCAGGCGCTTTTAAGGCCGGGGCGGTTCGACAGGAAGATCATCATTACCAAGCCCTCTCAGGAAGACAGGGAAGAACTGTTTAAGTATTATCTTAATAAGGTAAAGGCAGAGAAAGACCTGGACATTGGTCGACTTGCGCGTCGCGCCGTGGCAAAGAGCCCGGCTGATATAGCCAATATCGTGAAAGAATCAGCCCTGATCGCAACGAGGACCAAAAAACCCGCTATAGGATTGAAAGAACTCAGCGAAGCTTTTGAGAGGGTCGACCTCGGGATAAAACATCGCCTGACCGTGACTCCTCGCGAGAAGGAGATGACGGCTTACCACGAGTCGGGCCATTTGATAATCACATTCCTAAAGGCTCCGTCAAAGAGCGTTTTTAAGGCAAGCATAATTCCCAGAAGAGGGACCCTGGGGGTCGTGTGGTCGCCTGAAAAAGAAGAACTTTACACAAAAAGCAAAGAGCAACTGCTTGCCGAGGTCAAGATAAGTCTCGGAGGATATGTTGCGGAAAAACTCAAGTACGGCACTACGAGTAGCGGCGTTTCCAGCGATTTTCAGAGCGCCATGACCGTCGCTCACAACATGGTCTGGCGGCTCGGCATGGGAAAGTCCGGCCTGCTCGGCGATTATGGTGTGGTCCCGAAGGAGCAGCTTTCGGAGGAAATTAAACTTACGCTCAACAAAGACACGCAGGCTATCTTTCAAGAGTGTGTAAAGGAGGTTGAGAAGACGCTGGACGAAAAAAAGGATGTCCTTGACAGGTTCGCGAAGGAACTTCTCGAGCGCGAAGAGCTGGAATATGACGAGATCATAGCCATCTTTAAGGAATACGGGCATAAAGAAGTAGCGTATGACGAAAACGCACCGGTAGAAGACAGGAGCTGGGATGAAAAAAGGAAGGCTTGATTTGGAACTGGAAAAATGGACGATCTTGATCGTCTGCGCGGCGCTGATAGCGGGCGCGGCATTTTTCCTGCCCGCTTGCATGCCCACCTACCCCAAAGAGAAACTTCCTGAAACCGTAAAATCGGTCTGTCGGATAGAGTATGGCATGGATGTTGATGTGGTGGTTGTCGGGTCGACCATGGGCATCTATTATCCCATGAAAGGCCTTCTTGATGTCGGCTTGGGGATAAACAGGGATGCGTGGGACACTATCAGCAACCTTGTTCTCGTTGCCTCTCGCGTGGTGTTGAGCACGGACGCGGATATAAAGTTTTACTGCGTTATCACGCAGGATGCCAGGCTCCCGGAACTGCAGGTCATCATTATAAAATACGTTGAGGATGTAAAGCGGGGGATGTACCGGAACATCTCACGCAGCGAATCTTATAAACGGACGCTTTTTAATATCAACCTTACGCCTCAGGCAAAGAAAGAGCGTTCGATCGAGAAGGTCTTTGACAAACTGAAGATCGGGGAGAAGACGCGCGAAAAAGTCCTGGATGAGTTTTTTAGGACGCCGCCCACAAAGTTGAGCGATGTCGGCTATTGGAGAGAGCGTTTCTATTTAAAGGATGTCACCATGGAAGAGTTTCTTGCCGCCCAGATAGCGAACAGAATAAAAATAAATTTTCGCACTGAGAAGGACCTTGCCGAGAACTATGACTTCAAATTCTCCGAAGGGTCATTTATTTCAAAAGGAGGTAGAAGATACTTTCTTATAAATTTTAAGATAGCCGATAAGTTCGTTGGGGATGAGATTACCGACCCGCGCGTTATAAAAATACAGGAGATTCTTCAAATAGCAAATAAGGTAGTTTACGGGTACAAGTTCAAGGATTTTGATTTCATAGAAATGGTGGACCAGCTTGAAAATGCCAGGCTACGGGTGGGTAGAGAGGCCGTTTATGATTTTGACAAAAAGCGTTTGTCAGTAAGAGATATAGTACAAGCGCCCGCGAATTATTTTTTAAACACGACAGAAGGGGTACATTGAATGATTGAAGAGAAAATAGAAAAAAAGTCTACGAGAGACGGTTTCGGCGAAGCTCTGCTAGAGCTGGGTGAAAGCAACAAGGACGTCGTGGTCCTTTCAGCAGACCTTACCGAATCGGTAAGGGCTCACTGGTTCCGCGATAAATTCCCGGATAGATTCGTGAGCCATGGTGTTGCGGAACAGGATATGATCGGCACGGCGGCTGGCCTTGCGCTATCCGGGAAAATAGCTTTTGCCTGCACGTTCGGGGCTTTTGCCAGCGGGCGGGCATGGGACCAGGTAAGGGTTTCCGTCGCCTATATGAACCTTAACGTGAATATCGTTGGCACTCACGGGGGGATTTCTGTAGGAGGAGACGGCGCCACACACCAGGCGCTGGAAGAGATCGCGCTTATGCGAATGCTTCCGAATATGACAGTAGTCGTTCCCGCCGACGCCGAAGAGGCATACTTGGCGACCAAACAGGCTGCGGAAATACCGGGTCCTGTTTATTTAAGGCTTGGAAGGTCCGCTGTCCCGGCCCTTAAGAATAAGCCGGAGTTCAAGA
>JBHIBX010000068.1:0-6454 GCA_046759285.1 Candidatus Omnitrophota bacterium | reverse complement strand
TACCCGGATAAAGAAGGCGATAACCGGAAACGGCAGGGCCGCGAAGCACCAGGTGCAGAGAATGGTCAAAACGCTTCTTGGACTCAACACCGTTCCCAAAGCGGCCGACGTTACTGACGCGCTTGCCATGGCTATCAGCTACGTGTACATCGAGGGGGTAGAATGATATCAAAGATATCAGGAACAATAGTAGGAAAGAAAGAAGGCGCGCTTTTGATCGGCAACGGGGGCATATGTTATGAGGTAATGGTTCCCCTTGCTGTTATGAAGGCTCTGGAGAAAGTGAATGGCCTTGAGGGCCAGGTGGAACTTGTCACCTACCACTACCATCAGACGGAACCTTCGCGTTCCGTTCCTGTCCTTATCGGCTTTCAGAACGAGGTTGAAAGGGAATTTTTTGAGAAGTTTATATCTGTTTCCGGTGTCGGCCCCAAAGCGGCCTGCAAGGCTCTTACCGAACCTTTTTCTACGATAGCCGGAGCCATTGATTCAGGTGACGCTTCTTTTCTTAAGAGATTGCCGGGTATCGGAGACCAGAAGGCCCGCCTTATAGTGGCAAAACTCCAGGGTAAAGTAGGAAAATACGGCCTGATAAGGGATAAGTTCACTGTTGAGGCACCGGAGTATGAAGACGTGAAAAGCGAGGCGCTTGAAGTGCTCCTGCAGCTCCAATACAAAAAGGCTGAAGCGGAAGAGATGATCCGCAAGGCCCTTGAAAGGGCGCCGGAGGTTAAGACGAGCGAGGAATTGTTGAACGAGATATATAGAGAACGCAAGGAAGCATAGTAAGTGTCAGAGTGTCAGAGAGGGTGAGATATGGAAAAAAGAGAAAAGTTCATAGATAAGCGTGAAGAGTTTGTCCGGGAAGGAGAGACACAGGAAGATGTGATCGCCAATCTATCTCTTCGTCCAAAGAAACTAAAGGATTTTGTGGGACAGAAAGAAGTGGTTGATTCCCTTAGCATAGCGCTTGAGGCGTCAAACAAAAGAAAAGAGCCCTTGGAGCATTTGCTTCTTTCGGGCCCCCCGGGATTGGGTAAGACATCTCTTGCGCATATAATCGCTCATGAAAAAGACTCAAAAATCACCGCGACCAGCGGTCCGGCGATAGACCGCCCCGGCGACTTTATAGGAATACTTACTAATCTCGCAGAAGGCGATGTCCTGTTTATCGATGAGATCCACCGGCTTTCCAAGTCTGTTGAGGAATTTATTTATCCTGCCATGGAGAGCTGCCAGATAGATTTTCTGATAGATAAGGGCCCTTACGCCAAGACGATAAAATTCAATCTCAAGCGTTTTACTCTTGTCGGGGCGACAACCAGGGCGGGCCTTTTGAGCGCTCCGCTCAGGGACAGATTCGGACTCTCTTACCATCTAGAATTCTATTCCGCCGAGGATCTAACAGCGATCATCAAACGGTCCGCTAAACTTCTGGGTATCCCCATAGATGAGGAAGGGGCCGCGGAAATAGCGAGACGCTCCAGGGGCACACCCCGTGTCGCTAACCGCCTCTTAAGAAGGGTAAGGGACTGGTCGGAGGTAAAGTCTGACGGCAAGATCACCTTTGAAGCTACGACCAACGCCCTGGCCAGCCACGGGATAGATGAAGCCGGCCTGGACAGGATAGACCGCAGGCTTATTGACGTCATGTACTCCTCTTATAAAGGAGGCCCGGTAGGGATCGATGCCCTGGCGTCCTCATTAAACGAGGAGACTGACACGATCGCGGATATCGTTGAGCCATATCTTTTGAAAATCGGCTTTTTAAGAAGAACTCCACGCGGCAGAGAATTGACAGAAAGCGCCCTTGAATACTTAGGGAAAAGGGCAGAAAAGCAAAAAGAATTATTTTAATAAGATGCCTCAGTTGATCGGGAAATACCTGATAATTTTTGGTCTGGTTTTAATAATATTGGGTGGTATTTTTATACTATCCGGGAAAATCCCGTGGCTGGGGAGATTACCGGGCGACATCCTTATAAAACGTGAAAATTTTACTCTTTATTTTCCCATTACTACCTGTATTCTTGCCAGCATTATTTTGTCGTTGATATTTTATTTTATTTTCCGCAGATAAAAATATGAAAAAAAGGAATATCTGGACCACAGCAGCTATCGTCTTCATCCTCGCGTTCCTTTTTTTCTTCCTGTTTCCGGGCATTGCACGGATCGGGAAAGAACCGCCCTTCATTGTACGCGTAAGAATTCTGCATAACGCTGAAGAACCGACGATTACGAAAGGGAACGGAAGCGTAATAGTGAATGGCAGGGAATACAGGGGAGATGCAGAGGTTATAAAAAAGGATTCAGGTTTTGATGTTATAAACAGGGTGGAGCTTGAGGATTATCTTAAAGGCGTTCTCCCCAGGGAAGTGCACTACTTATGGCCTTTCGGTGTTTTAAAAGCGCAGGCGATCGCTTCCCGAAGTTTCGCGGTTTACCAGGCGCTCAGCAGAAAGAACAGAGAGTATGATCTAACGGCCGATGCGTCTTCACAGGTTTATGGCGGAAAGGACAGCGAGAGGTGGAGAACTACGAAGGCGGTGGAGGCGACCAGGGGAAGAGTTCTGGAATATAAAGGCAAGGCCTTCCCGGCGTATTTCCATTCATGCTGTGGTGGGCGTACGGAAGATGCTTCCCGACTGTGGAATGAGGATTTGAAGCCGCTCAAAGGCGTGAAATGCTACTGGTGCCGGTGGTCGCCGCGTTTCCGGTGGATGACGCGGATACCTACCAAGGAGATACTGAAAAAACTTAAAAGTAAGAATTACGATATCAAGCGAATAGACGACATCAGAGCGGGCAAACGTGACCCTTCGGGGCGCCTGGAATATGTCAGTGTGAAGTCTGGCGGCAAGTGGCTTGAAATAAAAACGAGCAAATTTCGTTCAGCTATTGGAAGAAAGACTTTAAGAAGCGCCAATTTTCGGGTAAAGAAGTACCCATTCTTTTACCTTTTCAGCGGACATGGGTGGGGGCACGGCGTCGGTATGTGCCAATGGGGCGCATTCGGACTTTCTCTGAGGTGGTGGAGCCCTGAAAGAATACTAGCCCATTATTATCCGGGGACTAAAATTGTGAGGCTTAGCGAGGTAACAGGCAAATGAAACTTAGCGAGTTCGATTATGATCTTCCGGAAGGCTTGATCGCACAGGAGCCTTTAGAAGACAGAGAAGGGGCCCGCTTAATGGTTCTGGACCGCTCTTCCGGAAAAATTGATGAGAGATCTTTTAACGAGATCGACGAATTTATCGAGCCGGAAGACTGTCTTGTCCTGAACGACACTCGTGTAATACCTGCCCGGCTTTTTGGAGCAAGAAAAACCGGGGGAAGAGTGGAGATATTCCTCCTGGACAACACTTCCGGTACGCCCCGCGCCCTTATCAGGCCTTCAAAGCGGGTCAAAGAAGGCGAAGAGATAACTCTTGAGAGCGGGGTAAGGGCTACGATCCTTGGTTCGGCAGATGTCGGTCGTTTTGTGGAGTTTAACGCGCCGCTTGAGGAGGTATTGAAAAGCGGGCACGTTCCTTTACCTCCTTATATAACACGTGAAGATCTTCCTGTTGACAGAGAATACTACCAGACAGTGTTTGCCTGCAAAGAAGGCGCTACCGCTTCCCCGACGGCAGGGCTGCATTTCACGCATGAACTTATAAATATTCTCGGGGCGAAAGGGGTATCAGTTGTCTGCATAACTCTGCATACAAGTTACGGGACTTTTGCCCCGGTCAAAGCAGAAGAAATAGAGGAACATAAGATGCACGTTGAGAACTTTGAAATAGACGAAATGGTCGCCAACGTTATCAATAAGACCAAAAGCTCCGGAGGGCGTGTTTTTGCAGTAGGAACGACTTCAGTGAGGGTTTTGGAGACAGCGGCTGTAAAGAAGGGCGAGGTGGCCCCTTCCAGTGGCTTCACGGATCTTTTTATTTACCCAGGTTACAAGTTTAAAATAACAGATGGGATCATTACCAATTTTCATCTTCCCAGATCGACCCTGTTGATGCTGGTGAGCGCGTTTGCGGGAAAAGATTTTATTTTTAAAGCATATGAGAAAGCCATAAGGAAGGAATTCAGGTTTTTCTCATATGGTGACGCAATGCTAATAATCTAGGTGCTAGGTTTTACGTATTAAGTATTTCAAAAAAAGAGGTCAATATGAGCGCTAAAGGAAAAACAAAGGAAAGGCTTCTAAAAGATATAGAGGCTTTAGAGGCTAAAATAAGAAAACTTGAAGCGGCGCAGTCCGTATACAGGCAGGAAGCAAGGTCAGCCAGAGTGTTTAAAACTATCGCCGATAAGGCGAATTACGGCGTTGCGATATCTGACCTGGACGGAAATCTGATCTATGTGAATGATATTTTCGCGAATATGCATGGTTATTCACCGGAAGAAGTTGTTGGCGAGAATTTAAACATTTTTCACAATAAAGAACAGATAAAAGCCGTGGCCGAGCTGAACACTTTGCTTAAGAGAAAAGGAAGTTATGCAGGTGAAGAAGTCTGGCACAGTAAAAAAGATGGGACTGTTTTTCCCACAATGATGAACGCAACGGTCATTAAAAATGAAAAACGAAAACCGCTGTTTCTTTCAGCGACTGCGATAGATGTTACTGATAGAAAAGTAGTGGAAGCAGAGTGTGGGTCTTCTGAAGAAAGATACAGGATCTTGTTTGAATCGTCTATAGATGGGATAGCAGCAGTAGATCTTGATACGCGGAAGTTCATACTTGCCAATCCGGCCATGTGTCGAATGACGGGATATAGCGAAGAGGAATTAAAAGAAGTGGGGATAAGAGATTTTCACCCGAAAAAGAAGCTGAAGGAGCTGATGCCGTTATTTGAAGCCCATGTAAGAGGAGAGGAAACAGCATCGCGCAATATCCCATGCTTAAAAAAAGACGGGGAAGTAGTGTATATGGATATTAACACCGCAGCCAAAATTAAAATAGACGGGAAAGAATGCCTCTTAGGTGTTTTAAGGGATGCCACTGAACGCAAAACCATAGAAGAAGCACTGAAGGAAAGTGAAGAGAAATATAGATTGCTTGTAGAGTGCGCGCGCCAACCGATCTTCTCTTTCAGCAAGAAAGGCGTATTACTTTTCTTGAATGCGCACGGCGCAAAGATGCTTGGCGGAAAACCCAAGGATTTTATCGGCAAAACCATGTGGGATCTATTCCCCAAGAAAACAGCCGATGGTCAGATGAAAACTATCAGGGATGTGATTAAAACTGGAAAGTTGAGGATTTCAGAAAGGGAAAATGAGATAAAAGAAAAAAAATACTGGTTTCAGGCCTGCATCCAACCCTTGAAGAATGAGGTCGGAGAATTTGATTCGGCTTTCGTTATCGCGACAGATATTACGGAGTATAAACTGACGGAACAACGTATTGTGAAATTGAATGAAACTTTTTTAAGCCTTGGATCTGATTTTAATAAGAATATAGAGATTCTAACAAAAACCTGCGGCGAATTGCTTGAAGGAACATGTGCATTGTACAATAAGTTAAAGGAAGGTTTGCTTTGTTCAGTAGGGAAATGGCATGTACCATCAGATTACAATCCTATGGACAACCCAGATGGACATATTTGCTTTGATGTGATCAAAACAAGTAAAAAAGGCAAGCCATACATTGTTAAAAATCTGCAAGAAACTGCTTATCAACAATCCGATTCAAATGTAGCAAGGTATAACTTGAAAACTTATATAGGTATTCCTGTATATTGCTTTGGGAAATGTGTCGGAAGTCTTTGCGTGGTCTACCAAAAGGACGTTGAATTTAGTGAAAGCGATAAGAAGTTATTGGGAATAATTGCAGAAGCGATATCAAGGGAAGAAGAACGCAAGAGAGTAGAAGAGGGGGTAAAGCGAACCAGCGAACAATTATCAATAATGTTAGATTCCCTGCCAATTATTTCCTATACATGTAAAATAGACGGCGATTATGATGCCACTTATCTTAGTGAATCTGTTGTGAATGTTGTTGGTTATAAAGCTGAAGATTTTACCTCTAATGCTTCTTTTTGGGCCGATCATATCCACCCCGATGATAAACAAAGAGTATTTGCAGACCTTCGCAACATTTTTAAAGTGGGACATCATGAACACGAGTATCGTTTTAGAATCGCCGATGGCTCTTATAAGTGGTTTTGCGATATTTTGAACCTTGTAAGATTTCCGGATGGGACGCCGAGCCATATTGTAGGAGTTTGGCATGATATTACAGAGCGAAAAAATGCCGAACTAGAACTGAAAAAACAGAGCGAAGCCCTGGATACGACCAATAAAGAGCTTACTAAGAAGTTAGAAGAACTTCAGATGGCTATGAGCCACATTAAAAAGCTGGAAGGGCTTGTGCCTATATGTGCGAAGTGTAAGAAGATAAGAGTTGAAGCGAAAAAAGCAAAAAAAGCTGAGATTATAATGGACAGAATCATAGAGATACTTG
>JBHIBX010000067.1:0-6591 GCA_046759285.1 Candidatus Omnitrophota bacterium | reverse complement strand
CCTTGGCGCCGGAGGCAGCTCCGCCAATGGCGCCTGCCCCGGCACCCAGGAGGCCGGCTCGCAGAATATCTGAAGCCGACTTTTGTGCTGAGCTTGGCAGGACGATCGACATCATGAAAACCGTTATAAGTACAATCGTTAATATCTTCTTCATCACGCACCCCCTTTCCCTACCTAAGGGGAAAAAGATCACCTTTCGCGACGCCGTTTTTTCATCTTGCCGTGGCGCTTTTTGAAGGCTTTCTTTGTTTTCTCGCTGAACTTCCCGAACTGCTCTTCGGTCAGAATTTCTTTAGTGTCCATTATCGACTTGACCCTAAAATCGATAAGTTTGCCCTGGAGGTCTTTGACCTCGGAGACTATTCCCTGGACCTTTTGCATGTCAGAGTCGTAAAGACCCAGCTCTTTCCGAAGCTCTTTCCGCTTGTCTCTTAAGGCCTGACGGAATTCGTTCTTTTTTTCCTTGTTTGCTTTCCTGAGGCTTTTCATTTCCTCTTTTTGTTCGTCAGTAAGGCCCAGCTCCTCGATGAATTTTTCTTTTTTCCCCCTTTCTTCGCATTTTTCCTCAGGCTGGGAAAACGCCGGACAAGCTGAAAGAACCAAACTTGCTGCAACTGCCAAAACCATGATTTTTTTAAAGATTTGTTTCTTCATTTTAACCACCTCCCTCGTTTAATTAGACAAGGGGAGCTTGCAAAAAGTTTCCTTTAAAGTAGATATTTTTCGATATTCGTACCGAAATCCATCTCGCCGATGCCTGTCTCTTCCTCGCCGTTTATTCCGAGTGCGACAAGATAGTTCATTTGCTCGTTAAGAAAGCTGTTTACAGGATCTTCCCTTTTTAGATAAATATTTGCCAGTATAAGAACACAGGCCACAAGCACTGCCAGGCCCGCTGTGGCGAATGCTAATTTTGGCCTGGCAAAAATAAAGCTTCTGCTTTCCGCCTCTTTCGTTATGGCTTCCCTTATGTTATTCCAGACTCTTTCAGGCGGGACTGCTTTTTCCGCTTTTTCAAAGGGCTCGACCGCGATCTTTCGGAGCTTTTCTTCGATCCTCTTGCATTCCGCGCAGGCACCCAGATGATCTTCTACCACCCGCCGATCTTCCCGGTCCAGCTCGCCGTCAATATAATCGTGTAATATCTTTCTTATTCTATCGCACTTCATTTTAATCACCTTCTTTCCCGAACCTTTCCAGGATCCTTTCCCTGGCCCTTTTCAGCCTGGTCCGGACGGTATTGATGTTGATCCCCAGGGTTTTTGCTATTTCCTCGTAACTTAGGCCCTCGATGCTTCTTAATACTATACATGCCCTTTGTTCCGGGTTAAGCATGTTGAGGACCGAGCCTATAAGCTTTTCGTTATCGCTCCTGTAGAGCTCTTTCTCGGCGTTTTCGGCCGCGTATTCGGTTTCAATTTTGTCATCATATTCGACTGTTCTCATCTTCTCCCTTTTTCTTTTTTTGTATTTATTTATCGCGGTATTGGCCGCTATCCTGTATATCCAAGTCTTGAGAGAAGACCTGAAGCGGAAATTCTTGAGGCTTCTGTGGACCTTTATGAAGACTTCCTGCGTCACATCTTCCGCGTCTTCCTTGCTAGCCGTTATCCGCAGCGCTGTATTATAGACGAGACCAGAGGACGCCTTGTATATCTCTTCAAAGGCATCCAGATCCCCTTCCGCCGCCTGTAATATGGTTTCTTTAGGAATATCCCTCATTTTATCCCTCAATATATTAGACAATTATAAGCTATAAAAAGTTTCACAAAAATCAAAAAAATCAGGTTAGAGGCTGGAAGGATATCATGGCTATTTAATCTTCTTAAGAAGTTTGGCTGCTTTTTTCTTGATCTCTTCCTGTCTTTTATTTCGGACGGTGCACCGGAGGGCCTTTTCCAATTCTTTGGCGGCTTCATCTTTTCTTTTCAGTTTTTTGAAGACCAGGGCCAGTTCGTAGTGAGCTTCGAGATTGTCGTCTTTTAGTTCAATCGATTTCTTAAGAGATTTTTCGGCTTCTTCTAGCGATGCCTCGGGGAGTCCCCCGAAAAACATTTGAGCCAGATTTTTTTCCAGCCAGGTCGCGGCCTCTACTTTCCTGTGCCACATCCCCAGAAGCATATACGCTTTATAATGCGAGGGTTTAAGTTCGATCGCTTTTTTGGAAGCATCTCTTATCTTGTGGGTGTTCTTGACTTTTTCTTCCGATGAAACAACGCTTGACGACTTTCCAAGGCTCTGCGCCAAATAGAGATGGCCTTCGAACCCGTTTTTATTCGCTGAAACAGCCTGCTCCGCGTAGTCCACTGCCTTTTTGAGAACTTTTCTTTTAACGCTTTTTTTCTTTTCCCTGTTCGCCTGCATATCGTATGAACGGCTCAGGCGCCAAAGCGCTTCGTAGTCTCCCGGCCTTGCCTCAAGGGCTTTTTCGTAAACAGTAATTGATTCAAGAAACTTTCCCTGCTCGTAAAGCTTATCTCCTTCTACCAGGTCCTGATCCAGCGAAAATACCGCAAGGCACGGCATAAACAGAAAAAGCAATAGCGCGAAAATTAAGTTTTTTCTCAACTCCATTTTCCCCTATTCCGTACGACTTGTGATCTCAATAAGATGGAACCCGAATTGTGTTTGAATGGGTCCGTGAACTTTTCCTACCTCTTCGCTAAACACAACCTGATCGAATTCCCTGACCATTTGACCCGGTGAAAACTCCCCTAGATCTCCCCCCTCCTGCCCGGAAGGACATAGAGAGTATTGCTTGGCCAATTCGGCAAAATCAGCCCCGTTTTCAATCTGTTCTTTTATCTCTTCGCATTCTTCCTTCGTTTTAACCAGAATATGCCGTGCAGTTGCCGTGCTCATGATTACCTCCTTGGTTTGCGGTGCTGGAAACTCTCGTTTTTCATATCTTGATATAAATAGTAAACCGGTTCCCACCGTCTTACTGGCAGAAACCGGTTCATATAATGGGGCAACTGTCTGTTACCTTTGGCTTATTTCGTTTTGGGCTCGTATGGGTGCTTAGAACTTTTTTGTTCAAAAGTGTCGGGGATCTTTTTTGTAATGAGGTCAACAAGATCATCCCAGAATTTTACTTCCAGTCTCTTTTCCCCTTTCGCTCTCGGGGTTGCTTTTAATTTGTCTGCGTCCATTGGAGCAGTAAACGCAACCGTGCATCCCACGACGAACACGAAAACTAAAAGGATTGCTACAGCTTTCTTCATGATTCCTCCTTCTTTATGACCAAATATTATTATAAAGTATACTATTTATAAAGACGAATGCAAGTCAAACGGCAGTTTCTTTCATATCAGTATTTTACGCTGAACTTGTTAATGAATTCATCAAGTATCGTTATGAATTCCTCCGGAAGATATTCAAGGGTTTTCTGGACGATTTCGCCGGGGATCTTTTTGTAGTGGGCCTGGGCTATGGCTCCTGTTATGCACGCAAGTGTATCGCTGTCCCCTCCGAAGCGGACGGCCTTTCTTATGGCGTTTTCAAAGCTGTCTGATTCGAGAAAGGCAATAATGGCAAGTTTTGTCGTTCCAAGAGATGAAAAGTCGTAATGCCTGCTTTTGAAGATCTCTTCTAAGGACCGACTGAAATCCATTCCGAACTTATCCTGGAAATATTGCTTTACCTCTTCGGGTGATTTTCCACTTTTAAGCAGGAAGATCGCGGCAGCACACGCCTGGGCGCCTAATATGCCTATCGGGTGATCATGCGTGACCATGGCGCTTTTCTGGGCCTCTAAAAGAACATCTTCGAGAGTGTTAAAGGCAAACCCGACCGGGCTTACCCTCATAGCAGAGCCGTTGCCAAAGCTGTTATATGGCTTGAGACTGTCGGACATGGCCCACATTTTGAAAAATCCCCCGTAGCCCCTGTGGGGGTATTTTCTTGCGTATTCTTTGAAGGTCTTGGCGTAGTCTTTGCCGTGAAGGATGCAGTCGGCAACGGCTATCGTGAGAATCGTGTCATCTGTAAAGCGGCATTTTTCGGAGAAGAGCTCAAAATCCTCAGTCTTAGCCCTCGTTCCTTCATAGATCGAGCCAATTATGTCTCCAGCGATTGCGCCTAGCATTATGCTTCTATTCTATACAAATAAAACCGTTTCTGCAAACTCAAAACCGTTTCTGCAGATGATAAAGTTCTTTATGCTAGAAACGGTTTTTTATTTATGCGAGAAACGGTTTTTTAAAGGTTATAGGTGGAGTCAGGATTCGATTTCTTTGATGAGGGCGTTGATTACGTCTTCCGGCTTTTCCAGCTGCGGATAGTGGCCTGAATCTATCGTGAATAATTTTGCGCTTGGTATCAGTGCTTCTGTTCTTTTTCCCATCGAAAGGGGCCGCATTGAGTCATATTTTCCCCAAATCAGGATAGTGGGGGCTTCTATACTTTTTAAGACTTCTGTCCGGTTCTGGTTTGTTATCTCAAATGCTATTTGGGAAACTGCCCTGCGGGATGACTGCTTAAGCTCCCGGCTCAATTCTAAAACGACACTTTTGTCGACGACCAAGCTTCGAATCCATTTCTGGCTGCCCACGATGTTCTTGATAACCCGGTGCACAGCCGGGCCGAGGGCCGGGATTTTATAGGCCGTCTTTAAAAGCTTAACGGGCATGGAACCAAGAGGTATTGTGGAGCTTGAGACCAGGATCAGTTTATGCACTTTTTCGGGATGGGTCTGTTGAAAATTTACTGCGATCGAACCCCCCATAGAATGTCCCGCTATGATCACTTTGGAAAGCCCAAGTTTTTCCGTGAAATCATTTATTATCTCCGCGTACCGGCTGGTGGTATATCGAGTCGGGAGCTTATCTGAACGGCCGAAGCCCGGCAAGTCTAAAGCATAAACCGTAAACTTTTCTGCCAGCGCATCAATGATCTCGCTCCAACATTCACCCGATTCGCCTAATCCGTGGACAAGGATGATCGGAGTCTCTCCCACTCCCCTTTTTTGATAATAAAGGTTGTAGGGCTTGTCTCCATATTCCAACGTAACGTATTTTTCTTTTTCGTCCCAGGATTCATAAGGCCTGTACTTAAACACCATGACAGGCAGCGCTTGATACAGGGCGCATCCCAGGTGTCTATCGTATTCGGGGCCTTCCTCCAAGCCGACTCTTTTTGCCAGATTCAGCATGGTTTCCGGGCACCGCAGCTTTGTGCCTGCGCTCTGAAGCTCCTCCTGGATAAGCCTATCGTGATGTTTTACCTGGCAGTCTAAAATTATTACGCTGTTCGGCAAAGCCATTTTTTTCATATTACGCAATACGTGTTCAGCGACTCTATTTTCCGAGAGATATAGAACTATCCCTATGGCAGTCTGGACGTGATAAAAGACTCCCTCTTTTATGACCGGGTTATTAATGTCCTCTATAAATGTGTTTATGTTTTCTTCGAGTTCGCATAATCTTGCGATCTCCTCTATTTTTTTGATATTTCTTTCATCGATGTCGGTAATGGTAAATTCCAGCCTATCCATATAAGAAGGATTTTCATCCCGTAATATCATCAGCGTCATTAAGGCGTTGAGCCCCATGCCGGCTGCATACGCTTTCAGCTTGATCTTACCTTCATCTTCACTAAGCGCCTCGCGGGTATAGAATAATGTACGGTCAAGCTCTGCGATAAACCTGTTTCTGCATATTGCGGCTCGATGTGAAGTGAGCGCTGTCTTGTCGAATATCCAGAGGTTTTTCTTAAAGTCATCCAGGAACCAGGAGTATACAGCCACCATGCTCAGCCCCGGAACAAAACCGCCCTCATCGTCGTAAAGCTTCTCGAGGAAGTTCATGCGAAACCATTTTATGATTTTACGCCGTGTTATTTTCATTAAAGACAGGAACATGATGTTGTGCATGAAGGCTTCCAATAATTTTTTTGGAGGCGGGATGATTTCGTATCTTTTCTTGGGAGGTAAAGCTAATTTTTCTTTTAGCTTATCTTTCAGCTCATCAAGAAGGATTCTGTTCTGAGTAAGATAATTACTCCTGTCAATGACATCGGGTATGTTCTCTAGTTTTTTGTGCGCGTTCATAATTAGTATAATTAAAAGTTATATTATTATAGCAAAGAGAGGACGTTAAAGCAAGAGGCTTGGGTTTAGGCGGCTTGCAGGATGCGGTGGATTATACGGTGGTATTCGTTTATCTTTTCTATGGCCATCTTGGCTATAGGCGGTAAAGCATAGTCTATGGCGCAATCTCTTTTGTTTTTGGAGCAACCCACTACCATAAATTTAAGGTTATGTATATTAAAGGGGTTATCGTCTGTTCTTACCCCGTAGCGTTCGAATATACTTTCGATTCTTTCGCATATCTCCTCTTTTATTTCACTGTCCATGGCATCGAACGCCTGCACAAGGTCTTTGTCCGGGACTTCACCTACAGCCTCTCTTAACGTGGCCAGCGATAGGCCGATCACCGAAGCAGCCATATAATTGGGTATCGGGACGCCTGGTTTTTTACGATCTTCCTTGAGGCCGACTATAAAGTCATTTTTTCCAAAAGTTTCGTCCTCTTTGATGTTTTCGGTGTTTCTCACGGAGATCTCTATTACCCCTTCTCCTGTGTGAGGCGA
>JBHIBX010000066.1:0-6681 GCA_046759285.1 Candidatus Omnitrophota bacterium | reverse complement strand
CCAGCAGGTTCTTCGGACAGTCCTGTCGGGAGGCCTGAAACTTCTCCACCCGTTCATGCCCTTTATAACGGAAGAGATCTGGCAAAAGATGCCGGAGAGATCATCAAAGTGGATAATAAAGTCCGGGTGGTCAGAATGCCGGAAAGAGTTTATCGACGAGGAAGCCGTCCGGAAAATGGAAAAACTTATAGGTGTGATAACGGCTATCAGGAACGCGAGGGCCTTCTGGAATATAGACAACAAGGCCGAGATCGTCTGCCTGCTTAGCGTGAAAGAGAAGGGCGACAAACAGCTTCTGGAAGAAAGCGCGCTTCATATAAAGAAACTTGCCCGCTGTAATGTCGAGACGGTAAGCGAGGATATTCCCAGGCCCGAACAGTCAGTTGCCGCCCTGGTTGAACAGATATCCGTGTTCATTCCGCTCGGCGAAGCCATAGACGTCGAAAAAGAGAAAAAGCGCGTAAGCGAAAAAGTGGAAAAGCTCCAGGGTGTGCTCGCGGGGATCGACAAAAAGCTTAACAATAAAAGCTTTATTGAAAGAGCCCCGGAAGGTGTTGTGCTGAAGGAAAAGGATAAGAGGCAAAACTTCGAGCAGCAGATCAAAAACCTGCAGGATAATCTGGACGCCCTCAAATGAAAAAACGTTTACAAACAGTTCTTTCCCATGCCGGTGTGGCCTCGAGAAGAGGCGCGGTAGAGCTGATCGAAAGCGGAAGAGTCGCGGTAGACGGTCGGGAGGTCACTGAAAAAGGTTTCAGGCTCGATCCCGATCGCCACAAGGTCCTGGTTGACGGACGCCCTCTTCCCGAAAAAGAAAAAAAATATTATTTTCTGCTTAACAAGCCCAAGGATGTCATTTCGACGGCCAGGGACACCCATTCCCGGAAAAAAGTAACCGATTTTTTCAAAAAGATAAACGCGCGCCTTTATCCGGTAGGGCGCCTTGATAAAGATACGACGGGTGTGCTTCTCGTTACGAACGACGGGGATCTGGCGTTCAGAATGGCGCATCCCAGGTTTGGAATTGAAAAGGAATACCTCGTGACTGTCGACGGATCTATCTGGCCGAATGCGATCAGAAAACTTGAGCGCGGAATAGTTATTGATGAAAAAAAGACGGCGCCTTGCCGGATAAAAACAGTCAGAACGGGCGAGAGCGGCGCGGTTTTCAGTGTAAAATTGCACGAAGGAAGGAAGAGGCAGATAAAACGCATGTTTGAGACGGCAGGCGGGCGTGTTGTTGGGCTAAAAAGAACAAAATATGCGGGCCTTGCGCTTGGGAGGCTGAAGGAGGGCGAATACAGGACGCTCTCCGCTAAAGAGGTTAAAAGGTTATGGAACTTGATAGGAAAAGAGTAGATCTTATAATCCGGTATGCCCTTAAAGAAGACGTATGGACAGGGGACATCACATCCCAGTCTGTCCTGGACGAATCACTGATCGTGGATGCCGTAATATTGGCCCGGCAGGCGGGCATGGTCTGCGGTATGTTTGTCACAGAGAGGACCTTCGAAAACGTAGATCCCGATCTCAAATTCCGTCCTCTGGTGAAAGACGGTGACCATATAGAGCCCGGGCAGGAAATAGCGTTTGTAGAGGGACCAGCGCGGTCGATACTGAAGGCCGAAAGGACAGCGTTGAATTTTCTTGGCCTTATGAGCGGGGTCGCTACGGCGACGCGTGAAATGGTCGATAAGATAAAAGGCACGAAAGCGAAACTCTACGATACCAGAAAGACGATCCCTCTCCACAGGTATCTTGAAAAGCATGCGGTTACAGTTGGAGGAGGCACCAACCACAGGAGCGGACTCTGGGATATGGTGCTTATCAAAGACAACCATATAAGAGCTTTCAATATCCAGAGAAAAAGCAGCGATAACGAGGCAAACATAAAAGATCTTATCAGGCAGGCAAGATCTTCCGTTCAAAAAAACATTCGCGTGGAAATAGAAGTAGAGACGCTCAAGGAATGCGAATCCGCCCTTGAGGAAAAACCAGATGTTATTATGCTGGATAACATGTCACCGGATACTGTCGAAAAAGCAGTTGCCCTTCGCAGGGAAAAAGGCCTGGAAGGAAAAGTGCTTTTTGAAGTTTCAGGCGGGATCACTCTTGAAAATCTCGCTGAATACGCCCGGACCGGTGTCGATACCATTTCCGCCGGCAGCATCACAAGTTCACCAGACCCGATCGATTTCAGCCTGGAAATCATTTTAAAAAAAGACTAACTCCCCATGGATAAGTTCGAAATAAT
Organism: Candidatus Omnitrophota bacterium; assembly: GCA_046759285.1. Taxonomy (GTDB): domain Bacteria; phylum Omnitrophota; class Gorgyraeia; order Tantalellales; family Tantalellaceae; genus JBHIBX01. Next base: position 4,427 of record JBHIBX010000066.1, on the reverse strand, counting down.
AGCCGATTTCAAGCCAGCTGGCGATCAGCCCGAAGCCATAGAAACGATCACAGAGTCAGTTAAAGGCAAAAACCGTTTCCAGACTCTTCTTGGTGTGACCGGTAGCGGCAAGACTTTCACAATGGCCAATATAGTCGCCGGCTTGAATAAACCAACACTGGTCATATCACACAACAAGACCCTCGCGGCGCAGCTGTACGCCGAGTTTAAGACCTTTTTCCCCAAGAACGCCGTGGAATATTTCGTCAGCTATTACGATTATTACCAGCCTGAGGCGTATGTTCCCCAGACTGACCTCTATATCGAAAAAGACGCCTCGATAAATGAGGACATAGACCGCTTGAGGCTTTCGGCGACAAGTTCTCTGTTTTCCAGGAAAGACGTTTTGATCGTCGCCAGCGTCTCCTGCATATACGGCCTCGGTTCGCCCGAAGATTATTCCAGCATGCTGGCCGAAGCCGAAGTCTCAAACCAGGTCCCCAGGGATGAATTTTTAAAAAAACTGGTCGAGATACAGTACGACCGCAACGACTTTGACCTCCAGCGCGGAAAATTCCGTGTGCGCGGTGATATTATTGAGATACTTCCCGCGTATAAAGAAACGGCCTTAAGGATAGAATTTTTCGGTGACGAAATAACACGCATCTCTGAAATAGACCCGGTTTCAGGCGACATCCTTACAAATCTTAACAAGGTCGCCGTCTATCCTGCAAAGCATTTCGTCACAACGGAAGATAAGATAAAGAGCGCGGTCCGATCGATCGCCGAAGAACTTGAAGAGAGGTTAAAAGAGCTCAGAAAGGAAAACAAGCTCCTGGAAGCCCAGCGGCTCGAGAGCCGGACGAAGTATGATATGGAGATGCTGAATGAGCTCGGTTATTGCAACGGCATCGAAAATTATTCAAGGCATATTTCCGGCAGGTCCCCGGGAAGCAGGCCCTGGTGTCTTTTGGACTATTTTGGCGACGATTTTCTCGTGATCATAGACGAATCGCACGTGACGTTGCCGCAGCTGCATGCCATGTATAACGGTGACCGAGCGCGAAAACAGACGCTTGTCGATTACGGTTTCCGCCTTCCGTCGGCCCTGGATAACAGGCCTTTGCAGTTCGAGGAGTTCATGGATATAGTAAAGCAGATCCTGTTCGTTTCAGCGACGCCGACAAACTACGAAATGTCTAACAGTAAAGTAATAGCCGAACAGGTCGTGCGCCCGACGGGGCTTGTCGACCCGCCGATCGTAGTGCGTCCCACCAAAGAGCAGATATACGATCTTATATCCGAGATAAAAAAATGCGCTGAAAGAAACGAAAGAGTCCTGGTGACCACGCTTACCAAGCGTCTTGCGGAAGAACTTACGCGTTTTCTTAAAGAGCAGAAGCTCAGGGTGCGTTACCTCCATTCGGAGATCAATGCTTTGGACCGCGTCGACATAATCCGGGATCTGAGACTGGGTAAGTTCGACTGTCTTGTCGGCATCAATCTTCTCAGGGAAGGCCTTGACCTGCCGGAAGTCTCGCTCGTCGCCGTTCTTGACGCCGACAAAGAAGGATTTTTAAGAAGCGGGACTTCTCTCATACAGGTGGCAGGCAGGACCGCGAGGAATATCAACGGTGAAGTAATATTTTACGCGGATAACATGACCGATTCCATGCGGCGCGCGATCGAGACAACGAACTCAAGAAGAGAAAAGCAGATGGAATACAACGAGAAACACGGAATAGAACCAAAAACGGTCATGAAGGCCATTAAGGAAGGGATAGAGTCATACAGGAGGGCAAAAGAGATCACGGCGGGCGTTATAAGCGAAACCCCTGAAGAATGGGACATCATGGAGGTCATAGCGGAACTGGAAACAGATATGGAAGAGGCGGCAAGAAATCTGCAGTTTGAGAAAGCGATCGTCTTCAGGGACCAGATCGCACGCCTCAAAAAACAGCTTAAACGTACGGTAGCTTAACCAGTGTCATCCCGAGCGACCGAACGAAGTGAGGGAGTCGAGGGATCTATAAAATATGAAGGAATCCGACATCAAAGCAAAGCTTCTGAAGATCTTTCGGAAAGAAAGCGGAACTTTCGTGTCAGGCGAAGATATAAGCGAAAAGATGGGCGTTTCCCGCGCAAGCGTATGGAAATATATAAACAAGCTTCGCGGGGACGGATATGTCGTAGATGCGGTTCCGCATCTCGGTTACAGGATAACTTCCGTCCCTGATAAACTTTTCGCGCACGAGATCGATTACAACCTGAAGACAAAGATAATCGGCAAGAGGGATATTTACCATTACGAAAACATCAAGTCGACGAATGACAAGGCATATGAACTGGCAGAGAACGGCGAGCCCGAAGGCGCGATCGTTGTTGCCGAGTCCCAGGAACAAGGCAAGGGGAGGATGGGAAGAAAGTGGGTCTCGCCCAAGACCGGAGGCATCTACATGTCTCTTATTCTTCGGCCGGATGTCGAGACGGATGAGATCCCGACGCTTACACTTATTGCCGCGATCAGTGCCGCAAGGGCTATAAATAAAATGTGTCCTTTGGAAGCGAAAATAAAGTGGCCAAATGATATAATAATAAAAAGCAAAAAGCTGGGAGGCATATTGACGGAGATAAAGGCCCAGCCGGACAGAGTGGACTTCCTTATTCTCGGCATAGGCATTAACGTCAATACCCCTTCGAGCAAGCTTCCGTCAGTTGGGACAAGTTTAAAAAACGAGTGTTCGCGCGACGTGGATCGGGTGGAACTGGTAAGACGTTTTTTAGAGAATTTTGAAAAAGATTATCTTAAATTCAAAAAGAAGGGATTTTTGTCCTTGCGCGATGAGTGCAAAAGCTATTCATCCGTTCTCGGAAAACATGTAAAAGTCACAGAGCACCACAAAGTCCTTGAAGGAAAAGCAGTTGATATAGACGAGAAGGGCGCGCTTATAATCAAGCTGTCAAACGGTTCCAAGCAAAGGATTTTCAGCGGCGATGTTGTTTTATGCAGGTGAATAATATGAATCTATTGATCGACATAGGAAATACGAATACTTCTTTGGCGATAGTCAGGGGAAAGAGGCTAAAAAAGCGTTATTTTATCCGCACTTCACGTAAGGAGATCTCCGCGAAATCCCTGGGAAGGCTATTGGGAAAAAATTGCGCTAAAATTGATAAAATCCTTTTAGTGAGTGTCGTTCCAAAGTTTTTGCGTCTTATGAAGAAGACGCTAAAACAGGCACTGCCAAAGGCGAAAGTGCTTGTTATAGGAAAAGATATAAAAGTTCCTATAAAGAATAATTATAGAAAGCCGAAACAGGTAGGCCAGGATCGCCTTGTCGCGGCATTTGCTGCGAAAAAGAAATGTGGCACGCCTGTCATCTCAATTGATTTCGGAACCGCTGTGACGCTTGATTGTGTTAATAAAAAAGGGGAGTACGACGGAGGCATTATATTCCCCGGCTTACGTTTGGCGCTTGCTTCACTCGTCCACGAAGCGGCGCTCCTGCCGAAGGTAGACATCAAGCCGACAAAAAGCCTGGTAGGGCGGGATACGAAAGCAAGTATGAATAACGGAATTCTTTACGGCTACGCATCAATGTGCGATGGCTTCATAGAGAAGTTGAGAAAAAAATACGGAAAATCCCTCAAGATTGTCGCCACCGGAGGCGATGCAAAACTTGTCTCGAAATACTCACGCCACATCAAGAAAGTAAGTCAGGATCTTGTATTTTCAGGATTACTGCTTTTTCTGGATAAGGATAAGTTTTCAAAGGGGCCCCTTCGAAAAAAATGATTGCAGAAATCATTTTTTTCGGGGGAAGGAAAACTTATCCTTATCCAAATGATGCCCCATTCTGAATTATATCTCCTTTATTTACAACTAGTTACGAAGCGTTAGGTGTTAAAAAAGATAGATAGCTTTTGTTTGACTTAACGATATTAGTATGATAGTATAATATCATAGTTATACCAAAAAAAAGCTAGATAAGAGGTAATCTATGTCTTGGCACGAAAATAGACACACCAGATGGTTTAAAACAATCGCAATAGCCGTAGTGTGTCTATTTGCTATAAATAACATCTCCTGGGCAAACCCCGATATCTTCGAGAGAAAAAGCAATACATCCTGTCTTCAGGTTCCTTCAAACATAAATCACATATTAAATCCAAAAATGCTGCACGAAATGGGGATAAAGTTCTATACCCTGGGAATACTCGAGTCCCTTGAAAGAAAAGATGCTTTTAAGCTCAAGTTGACCCTCCCAGGTGCAGATGGACAGTTCATAGTTTTGGATTTCAAAAATAAAAAATACGATCAAAAAACTGACAAATGGATTATTCCATGCTCTGTCGTTGACGAGGCGGGCAAAACCGCATGTAGATATAATGCCGTCGTAAGCACGGACGCACGGACGAAGAAAAAGTCTATTACTTTGGAAAAGCCT
>JBHIBX010000065.1:0-6701 GCA_046759285.1 Candidatus Omnitrophota bacterium | reverse complement strand
TTGGCGTGCTTGCAGGTATAGAAGACGACGTTAGCCATGAGGTAACCCATTACACGAAGCCCGAGGAAGTGGAAGAATTTGTCTCAAAGACAGGTGTAAACAGCCTTGCCATTTCTATTGGGACATCTCACGGCGCTTATAAGTTCAAGGTAAAACCCGGTGAGGCACTACCGCCGCTTAGATTCGATATTCTCGAAGAGGTGGAAAAAAGACTCCCCGGTTTTTCTATTGTTCTCCATGGTGCAAGTTCGGTTATGCCGGAATATGTCGAGATAATAAATAAATACGGCGGGAACTTAGAGAACGCGGTAGGTGTTCCCGAAGATCAGCTCCGGAGGGCAGCGGAATCCGCTGTCTGCAAGATCAATATTGATACCGACGGCCGGCTAGCCATGACCGCCAAGGTGCGTGAAGTCCTTGCTTCCAAGCCGAAGGAATTCGATCCCAGAAAATACCTGGGGCCGGCTCGCGAAGAACTGATCAAAATGTACAAACACAAGAACGAGAACGTTCTGGGAAGCGCCGGAAAAGCATAAACGAGGGAAAAAACCATGAAAACTTTAACAATGTTCGGATTGGAAATACCACCTGCGATATACATTCCCGTCTTTTATCTCATCTGGGTCAGCGTGCTCCTGATCATGAAAAAGATAGTTTTCAGCCATGTGCGCAAATTTGCCGACAGAACGGCCACAAAGCTTGATGACATTTTTCTCAAAGCTTTGGACCTTCCGCTTGTTCTCTTTATATTTGCCAGCGGTATTTTTGTGCTGGACAATATCTTCGAATTCAAGACGGACGGCGAGCTTCTTAAATGGGTAGACATCGTGTTCAAGGGCACGACCATTGTTGCGGTCATTCTCTTTTTTGACCGTCTTTTAAGGGGCTTAATGGAGTACTATGGCGGCAGCGTTAAGATCCTGAAAGATTCAGGCAGCATGCTGCATGTTATCGTAAGGGCCGTAGTAATAGGGCTTGGCCTTTTGATACTCTTGGACAGTTTCGGCATTTCCATAACTCCTATATTAGCGTCTCTGGGTATAGGGTCTTTAGCTATAGCCCTTGCTCTTCAGCCTACGCTGGAGAATTTTTTCTCAGGTATGCAGATATTAATAGATAAACCGGTCAAGGTCGGCCAGTTTATAAAACTCGAGTCCGGAGAAGAGGGATATGTCCACAAGATCGGTTGGCGCTCGACGTGGGTAAGGATGCTTCCCAATAATGTTGTTGTTATGCCCAACAAGGCCCTGGTAAGTTCAAAGGTCGTGAATTATTATTATCCTGAAACAGAAATGGCCGTTCTTGTCCAGGTAGGCGTTCATTACGATTCCGATCTGGAGCATGTTGAACGTGTGACTATTGAAGTTGGGGAAGAGATTCTTAAGGAAGTCAAAGGGGGCGTGCCGGAATTCAAGCCCTTTATACGCTATCACACTTTTAATGATTTCAGTATAGATTTTACCGTCATATTACGCGCAAAAGAATTCGTGGATAACTACCTCGTCAAGCACGAGTTTATCAAGCGCCTTCACAAGCGCTTCAACGAAGAAGGTATTGTAATACCTTATCCTATCCGGACTCTTGATTGGAACGAGGGGTCTGGCCCGCTGAAAGTTGCGAAGGATTAAGCATATTTTCCAGGCAGGTTTCTGTAAAATTCAGCCTTTTCAGTCTTTCCCTTTTTTTCAGCTCCTACTGAAAAGATAGCGCACTTTTTTTTCAGTTCCTTCAGGGTTTTTTCATGTTCCTCGCGTTTCAGCTGACCGGATAAAAGCATTTTTTCAAGCGCCCTTATCCTGAAACGGTCAAGGGCCCATACGCTTGAAGAGAGCTGGTCGGGTCTTCCGCCGTCTTTTATTGTAAGGTACTCGGGGATGAGTTTCACTTCGTACTGCTGTGTCGCGCGGAGCCAGAAATCATAATCTTCACAGGCCTCCAGCTCCTCGTCAAATGTTCCCACGGCGTCAAAGACGCCCCTGTTGATCACCGCCGTAGATATACTTATGCAGCAGAGGGGGAGAGCGTTTTTGTATACAAAGCCTGTAGGTTTTTTGTGCCTTTCCTTCTGAGGCAGGAGCTTTCCTTTTTTGTACCACACTTCTTCGGTGTGAAATATTTGTATGTCCGGAAATCTTTTTATATATTCAGCAGCTGTGCTCAATTTTTCGGGCACCCAGTAGTCGTCGGAATCAAGGAATGCGATGAACTTTCCTGTTGAGAGAGCCAGTCCCTTGTTTCTTGCATTTGCGACTCCTTGATTATCCTGGTAGGCGTAGGTTATCCTTTCATCTTCATATTTTGAGATAAGTTGACCGGTCCCGTCTGTCGATCCGTCATCGATTATTATAAGCTTGATGTCTTTGAAGGACTGCTCGAGAACGGAATTTACGGCTTTTTCGAGAAAAGCCTTCCGGTCAAAAGTCGGTATTATTACGGAAAAGAATGGTTGAGTGCTCATGAGTTTATTATATAATATTATCATACAAGGAGGGAAGATGGATTTTTGGGAAGTCATAAAAAATAGAAGGTCGGTAAGAAAGTTCAAATCTGATGACGTTGATCAAGGAAGAATCGATAAAATAATAAAAGCTGCTTATTTGGCTCCCTGTGGATCCAATGTCAAGAACTGGCATTTTATTGTTGTCAGGGATCCCAGCGTCAAAGAAAAGATGCATGAAGCAGTAAAAGACAGAATAGGTGAATTTGCGGATAAGATGAAATCCCTGCGGGCGAAAAGCGAGTTTCTTTTATACGGCAAGTATTTTACCTTTTTCAGCGAAGCTCCTGTAGTCATAGCAGTGGTCATGAAGAAATATGACTCGCTTTCCGCGAGGATCTTGGAGCGATATGAGGACAACGCCGGTTACATGACGACGACCGGGGTGCAGAACGTCTCAGCTGCAATTGAAAATATGCTGCTGGCCTGCGCCGCAGAAGGACTTGGCGCGTGCTGGATGACAGGTCCCATGCTGGCCAAGAAAAAACTGGAAGAAGTGCTGAAAATAGAAGACCCCGATAACTTATTGGCGCTCATTCCGGTAGGCATCCCTGAAAAAATGCCGGCTCCGCATAAGGTGCCGAAGTCAATAGCGGATTTTGTTACAATCGTTTGAGGGGCGAGATGAAAACGAATATTGAATTTGTAGGTAAGAAGAAGTTCAAGACTAGAGTAAGGAAACACGAAGTTATAACGGATCTCCCCGGAATAAAGGGCGGGGATGACACCGCGCCAACTCCACCGGAACTTCTGATCGTATCGCTTGGAACTTGCGTTGGTTATTTTGTTTTAGGGTATCTCGAAACCGTAAAACTGGATGCAAGCGGGTTTTCCGTTGATCTGGATTGGGAGATGTCAGAAGACAGAACAAGGATAAGCAAAGTCGCTGTTTCAATTAAGATCCCGAACGCCAAGCTGGGGAATCGGAAGAGGGCGGTAATCGCCGTTGCCAAGAAATGCATAATTCATCAGACACTTCATCATTGTCCGGAGATAACAACAAGCGTATCAAGCGCGGATTAAACGAATGGTTCGGAAAATCATGTTAAATATTTTACTTATTATCGCAGTGATCCTGTTTTTGATGCTCTACGCCAGGTGGTTTGAAAGAAGCAACATATATTTTCCTTACAGGAGAATAGAATCTACTCCCGATCTGATCGGTCTAGAATACGAAGACATCTACATTGAGACATCCGACGGAGTAAAGCTCAACGGGTGGTTTATACTCGCTAAAGATCCTCCGAGAGCCACCGTTCTCTTTTTTCACGGGAATGCCGGTAATATCAGCCACCGTCTTGAGATCATCAAGATCTTTAATGACCTGGACCTTAATGTGTTCATAATCGATTACCGGGGTTATGGCAGAAGCGGCGGGTTTCCTTCAGAAAAAGGCACATATCTGGATGCGCAGGCCGCGTACGATTATCTAATATCAAGGGATGATGTCGATAAGGAAAAGATCGTGATATATGGTAAGTCTCTCGGCGGAGCTGTCGCTATAGACCTGGCTACCAAGGTGTATGCGCGTGCCTTGATCTCAGAGAGCGCTTTTACTTCCGTTGCTGATATTGGTCAGGAAGTATATCCTTTTTTGCCCATAAGGCTGATAACTACTATTAAGTATGATAGCCTGTCCAAGATAAACAAGATCGATGAGTCAAAACTTATAATCCACAGTAAAGATGATGAGATAATTCCGTACCATCACGGCAAAAAACTTTTTGATAGTGCTTCTGATCCGAAGGAATTATACTCGATGCGCGGCGGGCATAATGAGGGGATTTTGATATACAGGGACGAATACCAGAAAAAGTGCGACAAATTTCTGAGGAGCATTGGGATATGAGCAGAAAATTTTTAGTTTCGGTTATCGGTGGCTATGAGTGTGACGAAAATAACGCAAAACTGGCCGAACAGGTCGGTGAAGTCATATCTCAGGAAGGTTTTGTGCTGGTTTGCGGCGGAAAGACTGGAATAATGGAAGCCGCCTGCAAAGGCGCGAAAAAAGCCGGTGGGCTTACAATCGGCATAATTCCCGGAGAAGATAAAAGGGAGGCCAATGAGTTCGTCGATGTAGTAATTGCGACCGGAATGGGCTATTCAAGGAATGCCCTGGTTGCGGGAACAGCTGATCTGGTGGTGGCTTTTCCCGGCAAATACGGCACGCTCTCGGAAATCGGTTTCGCCCTTAATGCGAAAAAGGAAGTTTACGGATTCGGAACCTGGGATATACCCGGAGTGGAAAAGCTAGAGTCGCCGGAGGAGTTGAGGGGGATATTAAAAAAGAGGGTCAAGGGATAAGCGGTAAGGGATAAAGTGGAGATCTTGCATAATATCGATATTTCGGTTTTTTATTTTATCAATCAAACGTGCAAAAATACGGTCTGCGATTTAATTTTGCCCTGGATCACCAATCTTGGCCGTCCCGAATTTATCTTAGGACTTGCGATAGTATTTTTGTTTTTCAGAAAAAAAGAAGTCAGGACATTAGGGATACTTCTTCTCGCAGGCCTTACAATTTCTTATTACAGCGTGTATTGGATAAAAAATTTAGTAGCAAGGCCAAGGCCCTTCATGGCTTTAAAGAATGTTAATCTCCTCATCAATATCACCGGGCATTCTTTTCCTTCGGGTCACGCGACACTATCTTTCCTTTCGGCCACTCTTTTAACGGGTTGCTTCAAGAGGTGGTACATATTTTATACAATTGCGCTGGTTGTCGCCTTGTCAAGGTCTTATCTGGGCGTGCACTATCCTTCAGACATTTTGACGGGAGCGATCCTGGGGTCTCTTCTTGGATATATCCTGATCCGTGTTGCCAGAGGCGCGAATCTGATGAAGAATAGGGGGCAAAAATGATAGCGTGCGACGTTGTCTTATTGCCATCTCGCGAGGCGATGGAAAAAGCCGTTGAAGTCAATAGTGAGCACGTAAAGAAAACCGGCAATAGTGAGATAGTTCTGGATATTGAAAAATGTCTGCCGCATGTTACCCTGGCCATGGGGTGCATAAAAGAGGAAAAGCTGAAAGAACTGGATAAAGTGCTCAAGAGCATAGCGGATGATGTATTGCCGGTCCGGCTAAAGACAATACCCTTGAAAAGCGGCAAGGCTTCTATAAGGATCGAAAAAAGCAGAGACATCGAGCTTTTGCATGAACTGGTGATGATAAGGATGTCTCCTTTTTTCACGTATAATGTGTCAAAAGAGATGATTTATAATTTTGAAAATGAAGAAATAAGCGATATAACGTTCGACTACATAAGAAAGTTTTCCACCCAATCCAGCTTTGAAAATTACATTCCCCATATAACCGTAGGGCACGGCGATATAAGCACGGAGGTGGATTCTTTTGAATTTGCTTCGCAGGAACTTGCCCTGTGTCATTTAGGGGACTACTGCACCTGCAGGAAAGTTATCCTGTCTCACAGTGTATGAAAAATATCCTTCTCGTAAACCCCTAGGGGCGAGGTTCGCAGAGTCAAAAACCGAGCCAAAATTCTAAATACCCTCCTCTAGCGTTAAGATATAAAATAGTTAGTAGCATAAAAGTTGATTATTACTACTTAAATATGGTATATTATTGTCTAATTGTTGTTAGGAGAAATAAAAGTAATAGATAAGATTTAGGGGCCAAATATAATCCTATTATGAGTGAGTTTTCGAAGCTAAAAATAACGAAGATCATAGCAGTTCTTGTGAGCCTACTCATGCTCTGGCAGGGTGTCGTGTGGGCGAATCCGGATATTTTCAAGAAAGATACCCTCCATGCTCAATCATTACTGCAACTTGCCAGCCAGGAAGATAGTTTCCTGAAAGTCGCAACAGCTTACCTGTTGAAAAATCTTGCATGGATAGAGGAAGATCCGTATTACAGAAACCTTTACAATATTGAGCAATTTGCAAGGGATGCCATTAAAAGATTAAAAAGGTCAGGCAAGTTACCAAAAAGTTTTATAAAAAAACTTCCAAGCGATGTTGTCACGAAGTGTCCAATAACAGGTGATGTCATTATTGACCTTGGAGCCGGCAAACTAAGATACTTCAACCCCAATATCTCACAAAACGAACCACCCGATTCCGATCCATCCTTTCAGCTGCAGGAAACACAAGGGTTTGGAAAATACCTTGCAAGACAAATTCTTATCCAAAAAACCCACTCCGAATCAGGACAGATCGCGAAGGGGAACCCGAAAGAGCTT
>JBHIBX010000064.1:0-6718 GCA_046759285.1 Candidatus Omnitrophota bacterium | reverse complement strand
CTGGCTTCAATAATAACGTCATGTATACGATGAGCTTCTCCTGGTCCCGGCGCTTCCTTTTCTATAAGTGAATCTGCGAGTTCTGCTGCTTGTCTACAGACTTCTTCAAATGCTTCTTTTGCCGCCAAAACCTCAACATCCCCGAGAACCTCAGGTTCTCCTTCCTCTTTTTCTTCTTTTTTTTCAGGCGTTGCTACAAAATCACCATTTGTTTTCTGCTCCATATCATCCACATCAGGGCCATCATCCTCATCCTCTTCTCTATCTTTCCTCTGTGCCTCTTTCACTCTTTCAAAGGCGGCCCATATCCCGGTAATCGTCTCATCTATCAACTCAGAAACTTCTTCCTTTGATCTGCTTATGTTTTTAAGAGCTACAGCAGCAGATTGGCGTATTTTCGCACAAGGATGGTCAAGCATTTCCCTCAGGAAAGGGGCAAGCTTGGGTATTCTACCCTTAGATCGCCTCAGTCTACCTTCATCTACAACTGAGTGATATAATTTTGAATATATTTGTGCTTCACCTTTTTCTCTTTTGTCCCGAAATTGAAAGGGATCCTTAAGAGTAAGGTGATCAAAAAATACCGTTTCAACTCCCTTTTCAACCAGGGTTCGCCCATAATATGTGTCCCCTGCCCTGTCTATAGGTGGGCCGTGATGGTACTCATATCCCGGTTCAACTGTTTGCTCCTTTACTATTAGCCTATAAACAAGCGTCCACACATCTTTCTTTCTTTTTGAAATAGAACGTATTCTTTGAGCAATAGGACCTATGTCTTCTTCTGAAATTAAGACTTCTCTGCTGCAGTCCTCACTTTCTCCAAACAAAGAACCAGAAAGCCTTCCTCTGACAAGCTTTTCGACCTCTCCTTGGGTAAGTTCGCGGTCCCTGAGATTGAACAAGCTGATCACAGGCAGCATTTTTACCATACCCCAGAAATGCGACTTAAATGCTTCGTGGATATTTATGAGTTTCTGCGTGCGTTGGGGAAGGTCTTCGAAAACAGGATGGCGATATCCGTCAGATTTTGCTACAGGAAATTTCCCTGCAAGATAGGTTGCTAATATTTCCCTAAAATTGTCTTTGCCTCGATTTTTCTCCATAAAACGGTAGATCTCATCTCTCTCTTTCTGCGGAAGAGACGCTTCAGCCATCATTTGACCGGCTCTGACAATAACGTCTCCCTCTGTAACACCTATAAACCTGCCTCTTATATATTTTGCCGTCTCCGCCGTTGTGGCATTCCCAATAGAAAAATATCTTATTGTTGCCCACCCGAGGTAAAACGCAGCAGCAACACCAATAAGAAAGCTTATTGTACCCCCTCGCATTATGTAAAGCGCTGCCATAACTGCGAAGCTGAGCATAAACAGGTCGGCGGTTACTACCGCGGCCCTGTAGGCGTCCCGGGCTTTAAAGGCGTTTGAGTCATCCTTGCGTTTGAGTAATAAGCTTCTATAGAGTCGGTCGCGTTTACCTCTTACTATCGGGTCCAAGATCTCATCTGCGACATCTTCGCCAAGTATGTCGCATAAAAGTCTGGCGGCAAAAGCTGTATACTCGCTACCTAAAGATCCCGGGTACTTCACTGGAACAGGACCAAGAGTAACCGGGTTCACAACGAAAAATGTACCGGATTCCGTGCAACGAACCATTGCAATAATGGCCGGAGCGGCGGGCTCGCCGATTTCTATAAGTTGATCAGTCCAAATTCTGCTGTCTACTCCCATCTTAATAACATCAAAAGCTTTCAATGTATCTTTGTAACTATCACCAAATTTTTCCCTTAATATATCTTCGTCACCTGTTTTGAGAAGCGTCTGGGCGGCAGTCCTGCAGACATACCACTCTTCACCTTCAAGAAAAGCCAGTAATGATTTTGTTGGCCTTTTATCCCCTATTTGGCCAAGAATTTCCATTATATAGATCGCGGCTCTCGTCCCCATCCTCTCATAAGTTTCACTCAATTTTCCGATCAATTCATCCACAACTTCACTGTTGGCATATTTTTTGATAAAATCATAATCAAACGCGTTGGCGTCGTCCGGTATGCCCTTATTGAGCGATCTGATCACAGGCAGAAACGCTTTTTTATCACCAATTTTCGCCAATATCCTCCGGGCATTTGACCGCGCTAGTAATTCGCTTCTATCATCTTCCATGACCTTTATTAATAGCTTAATAACGCGTTCCCCTCTTATATCGGCAAGCACATCTGAAACACCTTTCCGAATCAAATGGTTTTCGTTCCCTAAGGCCGAAATCAACGGTTCAACAGCAGGTTCCCCTATTTCTTTCAATTTTTCTCTCGCTGCTTTTCCATCCCCTTTGCCTAACCTCTTTATGTACCGGTCTGCAGGAGAACGCCTTCCGATACTTCCCAGTTTTTTAAATATTGCTATCGGAGTCTTTATGAATATTGCTGTGAAAAAATCAAAAAGAACGAAAGGTAATAACAAAAAACCGGTAAGTATTGCGGAAAAAAGGCTTACTATAAGTAACCCAAACATATGAATAGGGGAAAATGCCTTGCTCTCAACTTCTGCAGGCGTTTCGCCTATTTCTTCTTCCATGTATCTTCTCGTCAAAAACCAACCAACTTTAGCCAGAAGCTCTCTTATATTAAATTTTTCGTCTTTGTACTTTTCCCCTTTTATAATCGAAAAACCATATATACCAATACCAACTAGAAGGATAAATATTGCTATAATAGTCCCAACTCTCACGTATACATGCCATCCAGCGTCCAATGATGATGTTGCTCCCAAGGCGGTTTGAGCTATAGCAAAAGTGCTAAAAAACAATCCACCCAGAATAAACGGAATAAGGCCCTTCAGGAACGGACCCTTTGGCGGAATATCGCTGCCATCGTCGTCTTCGTCTTCGGGTTCTTCGGTTTTGGGTTGGGCTTTTCCCGTTATTTTCGCAAGTTTTTCAAAATCGATTTCCATGCGGTATTCCCTTTGCTCGATAACGGTGCCGGCGTAAATATCGATGACAAATTCTTCTGCCTCATAGTTCTCGCCAGCATCATTCGCCCAGTTCTTGATCGGCGCAGTCTTCCAAACCCACTCATTATGACCCACATTCTTTTTGACTGTCACACTGCCTAAAACCCTATGTTTAATTTTTAAAACTTTATCCAGTATATCTTCGACTTTATCGAGATCCGAAAATGTCTTAATTTTTTGCCTTAACCTGGCCAATAACCTGCTTTGATCGGAAGAATCGGGAAGAATGAACCCGGCAGGTTTATTTTGTTCTCGAAGATAATCTATTTCAACCTGTTCGTAATGTTTTCTTAAATTAGATTCAGGGTCACTGATCTTCCGTCTAATCTCATTCATTACTAGCTCGTTTAAAATACCGGAAATTTCACTCGACTTAAACCTCCCGGACATACTATCAAGCGCTTCAGCGGCCCTCTTCTTCGTCTCTCTATGTACTACCGGACTTCTCAAGGCCTTTATTAAAATTTCAGGTCTGATAGAACTGCTTTTCTCGACCACAGAATCAATAATAAAACTATCCATCCCACGCTCAAACCTGCTATCGAACAGAACACCGTCAAGGACTTCATAAGCTTTATCGGAACTTATTTCCGCCAAGGTTTCAATAGCTTTTCTAACCAGCTTTTCTTTAGTGCGCCCCTTTGGATCAGCCAATTTTATCAGGTTAGATAATGCTGGTATGGCAAGATCACCCATCTTGATCACCTCATCCCATTTTCCTTCATTAATAAGAATATAAGATGACAGAACTAACTCGTAATCCTTGCCCAGTTTCTTTCTTAAAAGCTTTTTATTATTCAAACGTAAAAGTTTCTCGGCGGCTTCAGCCCGTTCACTGGTAGATTCATTTCTTGATAATTCCTTCAGATAATACCGTGATTTGAAGATCAGCGGCCTGTTAATATACCACAAACCCAACAAGAAAAGCGCTGCGGCTAAAATTGGAATAAACAAAACTGTTAATATCCGTTGCCATGTAGTAAGGTCAGAATAGTATAGACCTTCCGCAAGAACGCCCGTTCCGGCTTGTGCCGAAGAACTGAACAGCAAGCCTGCCAGAACAATGGAAACAAGGATTGGAGGTGATGGCTCTCGCGATGGCTGGGCTGGTTCTATTTCATCCGCGTCTTCCAGCTGACCCAGAGCCCACCTGGCCGCTTCCTGAACGGATTCATAACCATCATCCATGGCTCCTTCAATCGCATCAAGGGCCCGTCTGTTCTTTATCTTGCCCAGAGACCTTGCGGCTATGCTTCGGACACCGGGGTCCGCATCATTATCCAGGGCAATTATAAGAGCGTCTATAACCTTTGTGTTATTGTAATATTCCGGCCGACCTAATTTTTCAACGGCGTCTCGACGAATGACACAATCGTCATTTCTTAAATTTCTCAAAGGCACCGTTTCCGATTTAGCAATATATTCCCGAACTCGCGGAGCAATATATCCCCAAGCTCGCAATGCATAATAGAGCAGTGGAGCGCCCACAACTATAGAAATCAATATAAAAACAAGTATATTTTCTGCCAGAGGGGATAGAGCTGCTGGCCCTATAATGGGAAAACCAGCCCCAAAAGATGATGGCGCCAAAGCCAAAAGCAGGACGACAGAAGCGACAATCGCTCTTATGATGAATTTTCTTCTTGATGTGGGAGCTTCTTCGGTTGGTTGTGTTTTTATTTCTGCTTCTAATTCGGCGATGGGTTCGGATATTTCTATCTTTGGGGCTTCTTCGGTCTTGGCAGGTTCGACCTCAGCCGGCTCTTCAACATATCCTTCCGGGACGATCTTTGCCACATATTTATCTGAAATTTCTGAAATTATCCAGTCATAACCTATTAATTTTGCTTCGGGAACTTTGTCTTTTTGCGCAACCTGTATAATGAGCTTTGTATCTCCTCTTACAACTGGAATTAACAGAACTTCATCGGGAGATATCATTCCATTTTCTGGGATTGGACCCTTGGGCCTAACTTGTTTGAGGATTATTCCGGCAGGATTATCACCTAATTCATTAGTCAAAACCCTTTGCATATAATTCAATGAAACAGGGTTCCAGCCTTCATCGGAATCGCCCCAGAGAAATTTGGCTATATTAAAGACAGCATTAGCTGCCTCACTGTCATATAATATTGTTTCCTTATATTTCATTGCCAGGGGATCATCGGGGTTCATAAGCTTTGGCTGAAATATACTTTGTCCGGATAGCTTATACTCACCCGAAGGTGCGGAGGGGTATGCCCAGGCAATGTCAAAGGCAAGAAATGCAACAATAACAACAAGACTCACGACCTTAAGGAAAGCCTTATGTTTTCTCACGTCCATGTGTTTCTAACCTCCAAAAGCGCCAAGCATTTTGGGGGTGTTTATTGGCCGAAATAAGCCCCGTTCTTCTAGGTATTGATAATCTTAATACATGATAGCAATTATTTCCCCTAACATCAAGGAGAATATCTAGCTATTTGAAATCCTAACGATTATAGTAAAAATAGGTAAAAAATGAGGAAATCTAGATAAAACAGGAAAGGGTGTTCGGTGCGAGTTCCGCAGGCCGAGTTATTTTTTGGCTTTTTCGAGCTCTTTCTGCATCTGGAGGGTGGCTTCTTTGAGCTGTTTGACAGGATCCGCGTTCTTCAAAACGACCATCTGGATAGCGTGATTTAAGTGCCTGGTGCTCGCGTCCCAGCCGAGAACAGGCGGAGGACCTTTGGCGTCCCTTGCCTGCTGCTCGAGGGCCCTTTTGAACCTGGTATTCATGGGCAGATCTCGCCAGGTATCCATATTTGGGGGCAAGTAGGCATCTTCTGTCTCGAGCGAATCCTCGTAGATTTTTATCTGGTTTTCCGGCTTGAAAAGGAATTTTATGAATTCCCAGGCCTCTTTCTTCATGGGGGACCTGGAGAATATCCCGAGGATCCTACCGCCCATAAAAGCGGTTCCCTTTCCGGAAGGCCCTTTGGGGAGAGTCACTATGGACCACTTCCCTTTGATCTCAGGAGCCCCTACGGTAAGGCTTATGATCTTCCAATTACCGGATATAGCCAGGGGATAGTCACCTGTCCGCATGCCCTGCTCGACCGGAACAGGGGTCTTCGGAAAGCCCTCTTTATAGAGCTGGGCGAAAAATTCCAGAGCCTGCGCAGCTTCAGGTGAGTCAAGCGTGACCTTTGTATAATCTTCATTATAATAATCGCCTCCGGCCTGCCATAAGAAGGGCGAAAATCCTATCCAGTCAAGCGACCCCCAGTCCAGAACTGCGCCTCGATTTTCGCTTTTGAGGGTCCTCAGAACTACAAGGAGTTCATCCCAGGTTTTAGGGGGAGTCCGAACAATATCTGAGCGGTAGTACATGATGTGTTCGGTGAGGTCAAACGGCACGCCATAGACTTTTTCTCCGTACCTTGTTGATTGCAGGATGCCAGGGAAGATCTTCTCTTCAAGTGCAGCGACATCTTCAGGGTATTCCTGGCGGAGGTCTACCATGGCTCCAAGTTCCCCGAATTCCATGCCCCAGGTAAGCCCCATTGTTCCTATGTCGGGAGTCACGTCGCCGGCTATGGAGGTGAGGTATTTGCTGTGGGCGTCTCCCCACGAGATGGCCTGGCAAAAGACTTTGACGCCGGTCTTTTCCGTAAACTCTTCGCCCAGTTTCATGATGGTCTTTGCCTGCGCTTCGGAACCGACCAGCCACATTACAAGCTCATCTT
>JBHIBX010000063.1:0-6734 GCA_046759285.1 Candidatus Omnitrophota bacterium | reverse complement strand
CGGCAAGGTGCTCTTCATAGATTCCGAGCAAGGACGGATAGTGGACGATGCTGAAATAAAAGAGACGATGTCCGGCAGAAGTCCTTACGAGAAATGGATCCGCGATAATATGGTAGACCTTGACAAGTTGCCGAAACCCGGACGCGGATCAAAAAAAATAAAAGACGTTTTTACGGCGATGAAAGCGTTTGGTTACACTCGTGAAGATTTAAAGGCTATAATCAAGCCCATGGCGGAAATCGGAAAGGAGCCGATAGGCTCAATGGGAAATGATACACCGCATGCCGTTCTTTCAAAAAAATCGGGACTTCTTTATGCGTATTTCAAGCAGCTCTTTGCTCAGGTTACCAATCCCGCTATCGATCCTATCAGGGAAGAGCTTATTATGAGCCTCGAGAGCTTTATCGGCCACCAAAAGAACATCCTTGAGGAATCTCCGCAGCATGCTTGCAAATTAAGGGTCGGCGAGCCGATTCTCACTGACGAACAACTTGAAAAAATACGCGTTATCGGTAAGAAGAACTTCAGGACAAAAGTCATTTCAACTCTTTTTAAGGCCTCAGAAAGGGGAGATTTCATAAAAGCAATCGACAGAATATGCGAAGAAGCCGTCTCCGCGATCGAGAACGGGTATACCTTCATAATATTGAGCGATCGTGGCGTAAATAAAGATTATGCTTCTTTACCGGCGCTTCTTGCTACCGGAGCAGTGCACCACCATCTGGTGCGCCAGGCGTTGCGGACCCGGATAGGCATAATAGTCGAAAGTGCCGAGCCTAGAGAAGTGCATCACTTCGCGCTTCTTTTTGGTTATGGTGCCGATTGTATAAATCCGTATCTTGCATATAAGATTCTGGGATATTTGATAAAAGAAGGAGAGCTGGACCTTGATTTTAAGACCGCGCTAAAAAATTACAAAAAAGCCGTCGAAAAAGGGATTTTAAAGATACTCTCAAAAATGGGCATTTCAACTTTGCGGAGCTATAGAGGCGCACAGATATTTGAAGCGCTTGGTCTTAATGAGGAAGTGATTGATAAATGCTTTGCGGGAACCGTATCAAGAATAGGTGGTGCCGGGCTGGATGTGATCGCGAAAGAAACCCTAATACGGCATAAAGAAGCGTATCCTGACGATGAGAATATGAAAACCCCATACCTGGTAACAGGCGGCATGTACCAGTGGATGCATGACGGAAAATTTCACCTATGACGGCCGGAAAGCATAGCGGCTCTTCAGGATTCGGCGCGAAACGAGGATTATTCGAGATATAAGGAATTTGCCGAGCTTATTAATAATCAGGCGGAAAATCCTACCACGTTGAGGAGTCTTTTAAAGTTCAAGAAAGGAAAGGCGATTTCGATAGAGGAGGTCGAGCCGGCAGAAGAGATAGTAAAGCGGTTTGCTACTGGCGCTATGAGTTTCGGTTCTATTTCAAGAGGGGCGCATGAATCAATTGCTATAGCCATGAACAGGCTCGGGGCAAGATCAAATACGGGCGAAGGCGGCGAGGATCCTGCGCGCTTTGCCCCGCTGCCGGACGGGGACTCAAAGCGAAGCGCCATAAAACAGGTCGCTTCGGGGAGGTTCGGGGTAACAACTAATTACCTGGCCAACGCGGATGAGCTTCAGATAAAGATCGCGCAGGGGGCAAAGCCCGGCGAAGGTGGGCAGCTTCCCGGACACAAAGTAAGCGCTATTATAGCCCGCACGCGATATACAACTCCCGGTGTTACCCTTATATCACCTCCGCCGCATCACGATATTTATTCAATAGAGGACCTTGCGCAGCTCATCTTCGACCTTAAGAACGCGAACCCGCGGGCACGTATAAGTGTGAAACTTGTTTCCGAAATGGGTGTGGGTACCATTGCTGCGGGAGTTGCGAAAGGACACGCCGATATGATCCTGATTTCCGGCGGGGACGGAGGTACCGGAGCTTCTCCGAGAAGTTCAATAGCGCATGCAGGCCTTCCCTGGGAGCTTGGTCTTTCTGAAACACATCAGACTTTGGTGCTCAATAATCTACGCAGCAGAGTTCGCCTGCAGACAGACGGACAAATGCGTACCGGCCGCGATGTTGCTTTAGCGGCACTGCTAGGCGCTGAAGAATACGGTTTTTGCACTTCTGTACTGATCACCCTGGGGTGCGTGATGCTCAGACACTGCCATTTGAACAATTGTTCGGTGGGCGTGGCTACACAGGATGAGCTTTTGGAGAAGAGATTCCGGGGCAGGCCGGAATATGTTATGAATTACATGCGTTTTGTGGCTCAGGAACTGCGCGAGATCATGGCCAAGCTCGGCATAAGAACCATAAACGAGATGATCGGCAGAACGGATCTATTGGAAGTTAATGACGATATCATTCCTGAAAAGGCCAAGGGAATTGATTTTTCGCGTATTCTTTACAAACCCGAAGTCCCTGAAAGCGTTGACACGCATTGTACAATTTCCCAGGATCACGGGATCGACGGTATCCTGGACAGGGAACTTATTGAGCTGGCGAAGAGTGCCGTAGAAGAGGCCAAACCGGTGGAAATTAATCTACCCATAAGGAATGTTAACAGAACTACGGGAGCCATGCTGAGTGGGAAGGTGTGCGCTCTTCACGGTGAGGGGGGACTTCCGGAAGATACCGTGCGCTGTAAATTTACGGGTGTTGCCGGTCAGAGTTTTGGCGCCTTTCTCGCGAAAGGAGTGACTTTTGAGCTGGAGGGATTAGCGAACGATTATGTTGGAAAAGGAATGTCCGGAGGGAAAATTATTATTTACCCGGGAAAGAAATCCAGCTATAAAGCTGACGAAAATATCTTGATCGGCAATACTTCCTTTTACGGCGCCATATCCGGGGAGGCGTATATCAGGGGTCTCGCCGGGGAGAGATTCTGTATCAGGAATTCCGGTCTTTACGGCGTGGTCGAAGGAGTCGGCGACCACGGGTGCGAATATATGACCGGCGGGAGGATAATTATTCTTGGCAAAACAGGAAGAAACTTCGCGGCCGGTATGTCCGGCGGCATCGTCTATGTTTATGATGAAGACGGAACTTTTAAGGATAAATGTAACATGGAAATGGTTGAACTGGAAGAACTAAATGATGAAGACAGGACGATCGTATACAATATGGTCCATAACCACCATAAATACACTGAAAGTCCCCGCGCGAAGACACTTCTCGACAATTTCGACGAGGAAGTGAAAAAGTTTATCAAAGTCATGCCGATAGAATATAAGCGTGTCCTTGAAGGGAAAGAGATAGAAGAGGGGCTTGGTTTGCTGGAGGTTTCGGATGGGTGATCCTAAAGGATTTTTAAAAGTAGAAAGAAAAGAAGGAGAATACAGGCCTGTGTGCGAACGGGTTAAAGACTATAAGCCGGTTTGTGTCCTGATTCCCGACGCACATGCACAGGAGCAGGCATCGCGCTGCATGGATTGCGGGACACCTTTCTGCCACTGGGGTTGTCCGGTGGGAAACTATATCCCCGAATGGAATGATTTTATGTTCAGGAAGCATTGGAAAAAAGCGTTCGAGCTCTTGCATGCTACTAATAATTTTCCCGAGTTTACAGGAAGAGTTTGCCCGGCTACATGTGAATATGCCTGTGTTCTGGGGATAAATGATGACCCGGTGACGATACGCGAGAACGAACTGGCAATAATAGAACACGCATTTCAGAAGGGCTGGATCAAACCTCAGCTGCCAAAAAAACGCACCGGGAAAAAAGTGGCGGTAGTCGGGTCAGGCCCGGCGGGCCTTGCATGTGCCGCTCAGCTGAACAAAGCCGGTCATAATGTTGTTGTTTACGAAAAGGATGATAGGATCGGAGGGATTCTTCGGTATGGCATACCCGATTTCAAGCTTGAAAAGTGGATAATCGACAGGCGTCTCAAGCTTATGAAGAAGGAAGGGATCAAATTTATTACCAAGATCGATGTAGGAGCCGATCTATCGACTGATAAACTTATAGGTGAGTATGACGCGGTATGTCTCACCGGTGGTTCGCGTGTGCCGCGTGATCTTAATATAGAAGGGCGTGATCTTGGCGGCATATATTTCGCGATGGATTATCTTATTCAATCAAATAAAAGGGTCGCGGGCAAGAAGATACCGAAAGACCATCTTATTGACGCTAAAAATAAAAAAGTTGTCGTTATAGGAGGCGGTGATACAGGAGCGGACTGCGTGGGAACGGCAAATAGACAAGGGGCATCGTGCGTGGTTCAGATAGAGCTTTTGGAGAAACCGCCGGAGTGTCGGGCAGAAGATTACCCGTGGCCTACTTATCCCCTTCTTCTGAAGATCTCTTCCAGTCACGAAGAAGGCGCCGAAAGACATTGGTCGATCCTTACGAAAAGATTCGTCGGGGAAAATGGTGCGGTTAAAAAATTAGAATGTGTAAAAGTCGAGTTTGAGCCGGCCGGAGACAAGGCATGTCCTGTCATGAAAGAAGTTCCCGGAAGCGAATTTGAAATAGAAGCCGACCTTGTTGTTTTAGCCGTGGGATTTGTTCATCCGGAACACAAAGGATTGCTTACGGATCTGGGAGTCGAGTATGACGAATGTGGCAATGTTAAGACGGACGCAAAATTTATGACGTCAGTCAATAAAGTATTTGCGGCGGGCGACATGCACCGGGGCCAATCCCTTATCGTGTGGTCGATCTCGGAAGGGCGAAAAACAGCCCATTATATGGATGAGTACCTTATGGGCAAAAGCAGTTTGCCCCTAATGTAATTGAAGCTATTGACATCTAATAATTTACATGCTTTAATAAATGGGGACAGACACCTATTTAAGAAAATAGGTGTCTGTCCCCAAAAAACCGGGGAGGGCGTTTAGCGCTCTGAGAGTTCTGATAATATCAGATTACCCGTTTGACCTGATCTGGGTAATGCCAGCGTAGGGAGATAAGGCAAAAACCTTATGCTTGGCATAAGGTTTTTTTATCTCATGCGAAAGATAAAAGATTACAGTTTATATCTTGTAGCGAGCCAGAAGTACGGACTCGGCAGAAACGTCTTAGAGATCGCAAGAGAAGCGATTTCCGGGGGGATCGATGTGCTTCAAATGAGAGAGAAGCATGCGTCCCGTGAAGAACTCGTCAGGCTCGGAAAAGAGCTCGCGTCTCTATGCGCTGAATACGGGGTAATATTTATCATTAATGACGATCCTTTCCTGGCAAAAGAAGTGAACGCTGACGGCGTCCATCTCGGACAAGAGGATATAAAGAAATTTCCGGTCGAAAGAGCACGGGAGATTCTTGGCGTGGACAAAATAGTCGGAATTTCGACGCATTCCGCAAAGCAATTCAAAGAAGCGAATGAAGGCAATTTTGACTATGTAGCGTTCGGCCCGGTATTCTCCACTGAAACAAAGGATTATTCTATAGGCACGGAAAACGTGCAGGAAGTAATGAAAATCGCAAGAAAACCGGTTGTTTTCATAGGAGGTATAAATCTCGGAAATATCGATATTGTTCTTAAGGATGGCGCGAAAAATATAGCGGCGATAAGGGGCATTGTGCAGGCAGATGATATCGCTTCAAGGGTAAAGGAATTTAAAAAGAAGATCGATGCGTGTAGAAAAAGAAGAAAATTAACAGTAAGAATCAACGGCAAAAAAGAAAAGATAAACGAAGAAAGCACTCTTATCGAGCTTATCGAGAGAAGAGGCCTGAACCCGGACAGGGTAATTATAGAGCATAATATGGAGATCATTCCTAAAGAGAAATGGCCGAAGGTTTTTATCAATGGAGAGGACACTATCGAGATCATAAGTTTCATGGGAGGAGGCTCACCGTGGAAGATATATTGAATATCGGCAGCAAGAATATAAGGAACAGGTTCTTTGTGGGCACAGGCAAATTTGCGAATAAGCCTTTGGTTAGAGAGGTGCTGGAAGGATCCGGCGCTGAAGTTGTTACGGTCGCCCTCCGGAGGGTTGATATCGAATCTCCGGATGAAAATATCCTGGACTATATACCAGAGAGCTGCACTATTATGACCAATACATCGGGCGCGAGGAATGCGGAGGAAGCGATCAGGATCGCAAAGCTCGCGAGAGCGTCCGGTTGTGGGAATTGGATAAAGATAGAGGTTATATCGGATAACAAGTATCTGCTGCCGGATAACATTGAAACACTAAAGGCAACCGAAGTTCTTTCAAAGGAAGGTTTTACGGTACTTCCATACATGAGCCCCGACCTTGCAGCGGCAAAAAGGATGATCGAAGCTGGCGCAGCAGCCGTGATGCCGCTTGGCTCTCCGATAGGAAGCAACAGAGGCCTAAAGACAGGAGAGATCGTAAAAATAATGGTAAACGAGATAAAAGCGCCTGTTATAGTCGACGCTGGGATCGGCAAACCCTCCGATGCAGTTGCTTGCATGGAGCTCGGCTGCGCGGCAGTGCTTGTAAATACGGCACTAGCGACGGCCAAAGACCCTGTAAGCATGGCAAAAGCGTTCAGTAAAGCTGTAGAAGCGGGACGACTTGCTTATATTTCCGGAGCTGCTCCAAGTGCGGATTACGCGAGCGCTTCGTCGCCTTTGACCGGATTTTTAAGAGATGATGAAAATTAATCAATTCAAAGAGTCATTATTGCCGGAAGCAGAAAAACACCTTGAAGAAATGGCGCATGAAGCGCACAGGATCACTTTGCAGAATTTCGGGAAAGCGATCCAGCTGTATACACCGCTCTATTTATCGAACTATTGCGAAAACTCGTGTGTGTAT
>JBHIBX010000062.1:0-6746 GCA_046759285.1 Candidatus Omnitrophota bacterium | reverse complement strand
TGCGCACCTGACCGTGATCAAGGACGGGGGCATTTACGGGTCTTCGGATATGATTGAAAGGCTCGAGTCTTTGCCGGGAGTGGAAAGCGCCGCTGGATTCATAACAGGCCAGGCAATACTGAAAAAAGGCGATAAGATAACCGGCATTCTCCTTAAAGGCATCGACACCGCCAGGGAGAAAGAAGTGACAAGTGTTGTCGCTTATACCGAAAAAGCAACCGGAGAAGAATTAAAGAAAGGCACCATTATCCTGGGCAGTGAGCTCATGGAAAATGAAAATATTTCCGTGGGAGACGAGATCGCGATAATCGTTCCTTATTCCGCGGCTGACCTGGAAGAATCAAGATTCAAGGTCATAGGAAGTTTTACTTCCGGCAGGTACGACTACGACGCGCATCTTGCTGTAGTTGATCTCGCCACAGCGGCCGGGCTTTTTCGCATGGAAGACGCGGTGACCGGTTTCGGTTTGCGCGCGCAAGATGAGATGGACGTGACCAAAATAAAGTTGCGTCTTCAATCCATCCTGGGATACCCCTATATCGTTAAATCCTGGATGGATCTCGACCGCAACCTTGTAATGGCTCTTGCCCTTGAGAAAAAGATGATGTTCATAATACTTACGCTTATCGTTATGGTAGCCTGCTTCAATATCTCCAGCTCCCTTATCATGATGGTTATGGAGAAGACGAGAGACATCGGTATCCTCAAGGCGATCGGGGCGAATTCCTGGGGAGTCAGCTGTGTTTTCCTCCTGGAAGGAGCAATTATCGGATCGATCGGCATTTTGACGGGAGGAGCCGCAGGTGTTTTTATAGCGCACAGGGTCAATGCAGTCGCTGATTTTATAGAGAGAATAACGGGTTTTGAACTTTTTCCGAATGATGTGTACTATTTTACGAAGATACCAGTGAATGTGAGCCTCGTGGACGTCTGTGTCGTTATTTCCGTGGCCATGCTTCTTACGCTGGCGGCGGGAGTCTATCCCGCGTGGAAAGCCTCACGGCTCGATCCCGTAGAGGCGATAAGGTACGAATAATGGAAGAGATCCTGGCAAAAGAGATACTGGCAGCTGAAAATCTTAATAAAACATTTGGCGAGGGGACTAAGGCCGTTCATGCCGTGCGCGGCGCGGATATACGGGTAAACAAGGGTGAACGCCTTTTTATACACGGCCCCTCGGGCGCGGGAAAATCGACTTTGCTGCACGTGCTGGCAGGCCTGGACAGGCCGACTTCCGGCTCTGTAAGCTTCCGCGGTGAAGACATTTATAGTTTGTCCGACAGGAAAAGAAGCGCATTGCGTAACAGGAGTTTCGGATTTATTTTTCAGTTTTATCATCTTTTGCCTGAGCTCAGCATCCTGGAGAATGTGATGCTGCCGGCAATGATAAAAGGCGATGAAAAACGCGGCGACATTGTAGACCGCGCTGTTTATCTGTTGGAAAGCGTGGGACTAGGTAAGCGACTCAAGCACAGGCCTTCGCGCCTCTCGGGAGGCGAGGCCCAGAGAGCGGCCATAGCAAGAGCGCTTATAAATCCCACGGACGTGCTTTTTTGTGACGAACCCACTGGCAACCTGGATTCAAAGATGAGCGAGGATATCTACAACATCATACGCGAGACAAGCGAAGACAGAGGCATGAGTGTTGTTGTAGTTTCTCATCAGACTGTTATTAGTAATTTTCCGCATACGGAATATGTTATGAAAGACGGCATACTGAAAAAGACCCCGGTCACCGGCATGAAAGATAAACACAGCCTTACCCGGAAAGAGCCAAAAAAGGAAAAGCAGATCGAGAAACCGGAAGAGCGGCGTTCCGACAGGAAGATGCGGATAAGTGAAGGAAAGAAGGAGATTAAATGGGACTTAAGATTTTTTTGAACGGGAATTTTGTCGAAAAGGAAGACGCGATGGTCTCCGTGTTCGATCACGGGCTTCTCTATGGCGACGGTGTGTTCGAGGGAATAAGATCGTATAACCGGAGGGTTTTTCGCCTGATGGAGCACTTGGAGCGCTTGTATAGCGGGGCGGAAGCGATCAGGCTGGAGATACCGATGACAAAGGAAGAACTTAAGAATAAAGTCATCGAGACGCTTAAGATAAACGATCTGGACAATGCCTATATAAGGCTTGTTGTGACCAGGGGGTCGGGCGATCTGGGCCTCGATCCGCGCGAATGCAAAAACCCGTCCCTCTTTATTATTGCGGACAAGATCGCTCTATACCCGAAGAAGTTTTACGAGACCGGTCTGCCTATAACCGTGGCAAAAACGCGTCGCAATCATCCTATGTCGTTAAGCCCGAAAGTTAAGTCTCTAAACTACCTGAATAATATTCTCGGGAGAATAGACGCCATAGACGCCGGAACCGAAGAGGCACTAATGCTTACTATCGACGGATACGCGGTTGAATGCACCGGCGACAATATTTTTATAGTTTCAGGTGGAAAGCTCATAACCCCGGAAAGCGGATTAGGCGCACTTACCGGAATAACCCAGAAAGCAGTTATAGAACTTGCGAAGAAGAGAGGCATCAAAACTGAATGGGACAGCGAGATGTCTCTTGAGAAGATCTACGGGGCCAGCGAGTGTTTTCTCACGGGGACAGCGGCGGAAATAATCCCCGTCATAAAAATAAGTGAGCATGTTATTGGTGACGGCAAACCCGGTGAGGTTGCCCGGGCGCTGCTGAAAGATTTCAGGGAACTTGCAAAAGTAGACGGAGTAGAATATTAGAAATGAAATGCGACATATGCAGTAAAAACGAAGCGACTGTGCACCTGACCGAGATCATAGACGGGAATGTCACCAAACTCCATATTTGCGACAAGTGCGCGAAAGAAAAAGGGGAAGAGATGCAGTCGCATTTCGGATTGACTGACCTCCTCTCGAGTCTGATGGATTTCGAGCCGACGATGCCGAAGAGCCGGATAAAGAAGAGCACCGCAGTGAAGTGCCCCTCGTGCGGCATGACCTATTACGATTTCCAGAAGATAGGCAGGCTCGGATGCGGGAAGTGCTATGAGACTTTCGGGAAAAAACTTACGGAACTTTTAAAGAAGATACACGGTTCGGACCGTCACGTGGGAAAAGCGCCTTTCAAAAAACAAAAAGTGCGCAAAGGCAAAAAAGACCTTGGGCGCCTGAAGAAAGAACTGGAAGAACTGGTTAAAAAGGAAGAGTTCGAAAAGGCCGCGGTACTACGTGACAGGATAAAGGAGCTCGAAGAAAAAAATGAATCTTAATGGCCTAATTGACAGGAAAAGCGAGTGGCTTAAAGGCGAAGGGCCGAAGTCCAATATCGTAATATCTTCGAGAGTAAGAGTTGCCAGGAACATAGAGGGCCACTTGTTTTTCGACTGGGCGAACGATCACCAGCGGGAAAAGACCCTGGAGTCCGTAGCCTCGGCGATAAGCAAGACAAAATTTCTTAAAAAAGCACTTTTTCTGCGGATGAAAGATACCACCGGTCTGGACCGACAGTTCCTTGTTGAACGTCACTTGATGAGCCCGGAGCACACGCAAAACGTTGAATACAAGGGGCTGGTGATAGAGGAAAAAGAAATGGTAAGCGTCATGATAAACGAGGAAGATCACGTAAGGCTGCAGGTGCTTCAGTCGGGATTTAACATAATGGAAGCCTGGAGGATCGTGGACGACATCGATACGGACCTTGGGCAGCACCTGAAGTTCGATTATTCTGACAAGTTCGGTTACCTCACTTCCTGCCCGACGAATACCGGCACGGGTTTGAGGGCGTCAGTAATGCTGCACCTGCCGGCCCTCGCGATCACGAATCAGATAGAGAACGTGTACGAAGCGATTTCGAAACTGGGACTGACCATAAGAGGTTTTTACGGTGAGGGCACCGAAGCCTCGGGGGATTTTTTCCAGATCTCCAACCAGGTGGCCCTGGGTCACTCCGAGATGGATATCCTCGACAACCTGGAAAAGATCGTAAACAAGATCGTTTCAAAGGAGGAGTCGACGAGGGAGATGTTTATCAAGAAAAAGAAAGAAGAAGTGGCGGACCAGATATTCAGGTCTTACGGGACGCTGAAAAGCGCAAGGATAATAACTTCCAACGAGACGATCAAGCTTCTTTCCGCCGTTCGTCTTGGTACGGATCTGGGACTTATAAAGGACGTGGATACGAACGCGGTCAACGAGATATTGCTCTTATCGCAGCCGGCGCATCTGCAGAAATTAAACAAGAAAGAGCTTGACCCGAACGAGCGTGATGTAAAGCGCGCCGACCTTGTGCGCGAAAAATTTAGTAGTGGTGAGGAAGAATAACTTAAATTTTAAATAAACAGGAGGAAATAAAATGCCTGGATTTGACAGATTCACTGAAAGAGCAAGAAAGGTCATCCTTTTAGCCAAAGAGGAGGCAAAACGGTTTAACCATGATTATATAGGCACCGAACATCTGCTACTCGGCCTGATAAAAGAGGGAGAAGGTGTGGCGGCTGCGGTCCTTGCAAGTTTGGGGCTGGATTTTGAAAGTATACGCCAGGAGGCGGAAAGGCTCGTCCAGCCGGGCACGGGTACGGTCATCGGGGGGGATATACCGTTTACTCCACGGGCGAAAAAAGTCATCGAGCTTGCCATGGATGAAGCCCGCAACCTCGGACACAACTATATCGGGACGGAGCATATACTTCTGGGGCTTATCCGCGAAGGAGAAGGCGTGGCCAGTCAGGTACTTCTTAACATGGGAATGGACCTGAAAACAGTTCGCGATGAAGTGCTGAACCTTCTGGGATCATCCGTTCCGGGTTATTCCGTTTCGGCGAACAATAAGCGCAAGAAGAAGACCAAGACGCCTGCCCTGGATTCATTTGCGAGGAACCTTACCGAAATGGCAAGTCAGGATAAGCTGGACCCGGTCATAGGACGGGAAAAGGAGATACAGAGGGTTATCCAGATACTTTCACGGCGCAAGAAAAACAACCCCGTTCTGATCGGCGAAGCGGGTGTGGGTAAAACGGCGATTGTTGAAGGCCTGGCGCAAAAAATCTATTCAGGGGACGTGCCCGAAGTGCTCAAAGGCAGGAAACTGATGATACTGGATCTGGCGGGCATGATAGCCGGCACAAAGTACCGCGGCCAGTTCGAGGAGCGCATAAAAGCGGTCATGAAGGAGATAAAAGAATCGTCTGACGTGATCGTTTTTATTGACGAGATCCACACGTTGGTCGGCGCCGGCGGCGCAGAAGGAGCGATAGACGCTTCCAATATATTGAAGCCTTCGCTCCAGCGGGGCGATATACAGTGCATAGGAGCTACGACCATGGATGAATACCGGAAGAACATCGAAAAAGATCCGGCCCTGGAGAGAAGATTTCAACCGATAATAGTCGACCCGCCCACAGCCGAACAGACAATCGAGATCCTTAAGGGGCTGAGGGACAAATACGAAGCCCACCACGGTGTCGAATTCACCGATAAGGCGCTTGAGGCGGCGGCGAAGCTTTCGGACCGCTATATCAGCGGCCGTTTTCTTCCCGATAAAGCGATCGATCTAATAGACGAGGCCGGTTCAAGGGCAAAACTCTCGACCATGTTCATGCCGCCCGAATTGAAAGATGAGGAAAAGAGAATCGAAGAATACCGTAAAGAAAAAGAGGTGGCGGTCAAGGACCAGGATTTCGAAAAAGCCGCCCATTTTCGCGATTCCGAAAGAAAGGCCAAGGAAGGCCTGGAGACGAAATTGCAGGAATGGAAAAGCACCCAGCGTAAGAAGGAGATCATAGTCGACGAAGAAGACATAGCTACCATTGTTTCCGACTGGACGGGTATACCGCTTATCAGGGTCGAAGAAAAAGAGTCGGAAAAATATCTCAAGCTCGAGGAGCACTTGAAGGATCGCGTTATAGGACAGGGTGAAGCCATAAGCACTATAGCTCATGCCGTCAAGCGGTCGCGCGCCGGGATTAAAGCTCCCAACCGGCCGATAGGAACGTTCATCTTTATGGGGCCCACGGGCGTGGGAAAGACCCTCCTGGGACGGAAGCTGGCGGAAGTCATGTTCGGCGACGAAGACGCGATCATACAGGTCGACATGTCGGAGTACATGGAAAAATTCAACGTCTCAAGGCTTGTCGGCGCGCCTCCGGGATATGTCGGATACGAGGAAGGCGGACAGCTTACGGAAAAGGTGAGGAGGAGGCCGTACTCGGTAGTCCTTCTTGATGAGATCGAAAAGGCCCACCCGGATGTATTCAACATACTGCTGCAGGTACTTGATGAGGGGCGCCTTACCGATTCGTATGGCAGAAAGGTGGATTTCAAAAATACCGTTCTCATCATGACGTCCAATATCGGCGCAAACCTCCTTAAAAAACAAGGAGCGCTCGGTTTTAAGACGCGGAAAGAGGAAGAGACATATCAGGACATGAAAAACCGCCTGCTCGAGGAGATAAAGAAGACGTTTAAGCCTGAATTTCTCAACAGGATAGACGACGTTATCGTTTTCAGGTCACTGAGCAAAAAGGACCTGGAGAAGATCGTGGAGATAGAGGTCAAGGAAGTCCAGGAGAGGCTTAAGGAAAAGAGCATAGACATAACTCTTGATAAAGCCGCGAAGGACTTTTTAATCAACAAGGGCTTTGACAAGGTTTTTGGAGCGCGTCCGCTCAAGAGGACTATCCAGCGGTATTTGGAGAATCCTTTGGCTGAAGAGATCTTGTCCGGCGTTTTTAAGGAAGGATCAAAGGTAAAGGTAACGCATACCAAAGAAAAGGA
>JBHIBX010000061.1:0-6895 GCA_046759285.1 Candidatus Omnitrophota bacterium | reverse complement strand
CGGTCCCTCAGGCCCTTCTTCGTCAGCCTGAGGTTTCCAAGCTGATCCTGCTCGTATGGATCCGCGCCCGCCACATATAAAATGAAATTCGGTTTAAAAGTGCTTATGATCTTTGGTATATTGTCATGGAGGTGCTGCAAATATACCTTATCACCCGTCCAGTCACGGAGCCCGATATCCATATCACTCTTGGGTTTGATAAGGGGATAGTTATTTTCCTGGTGTATCGAAAAAGTATAGACTTTCGGATCGTCCTTAAAAGTAAAAGCGGTTCCGTTCCCGTGATGCAGGTCGCAGTCCACGACGAGAGCCTTCTTTACTGCCCCTTCCTTTTGCAGTGTTCTTATGCCTACAGCGACATCGTTCAGAACGCAGAACCCCTCCCCGTGGTCCGGAAAGGCATGATGAAATCCACCGCCCAGATGGACTGCCGCTTTCTTCTCAAACGCTTGCCGCGCGGCGGTTATGGTTCCCCCGCAGGTAAAAAAGGCCGATTCGGCCAGTTCCCTGGAATACGGAAGCTCCATTTTGAATATCTCTTCCGGGCTGAGCGTTCCGTTTTTGAGCTTATCAATATATTCTTTCGTATGGACGGTCAGAACCTCTTCGTCCTTAGCGGGTTCGGGGGAAAGGATCTCGAACTTGTTTTTCAGAGAGGAGTCTGAATCGAGGCGTTTTTTCAATAACCTGTATTTTGAGGTCGGGAAGACATGGTCCCCGATTTCCACATAATACTTGTCCGAATAGATAACAGGTATTTTCCGTGCCGTATTTGAAAACATTATCAGGCTAATTCATCTATGTACGATTCAACGGCATTTTTCATAAGCTGCCAGTCTTCTTTGGAATGTATGCCGAACTTTTGTTTTCGTTTCCACAAACCGTCTTTCTTCTGCCACAAGTATAAACATACCTGTTTTTTGGCGTAGCTTTCCAGCAAGACCACCGCGGCCCACCAGCCGAACTGTTTGTTTATGGTCTTGTACTGCAAAGCCTTCAAAGGAGATTTTATCGGCAGTCTCTCTTCCTGCAATTCTGGTTCTTTAATCGGCTCATTCATAGCTTTTCCCCTTTTCTTTTAGTAAGTTTTACAGTGTAGCCGGGGGCGTCTCCCTGCAGAACAACGTGCCCCTCTCTGGCCAGCCAACCAATACTCATAAGCACGATGTCCCTTTCTTTGCCGACCTCACTCACCATACTGTCCAGCTGGCCTTGCTTGTCATGTTTTTCAAGATAGTTCCATATTTCACCAGCAACAATCCCAATCTGCGTAATCACTTTACCCACCTCCTTTTATTGTCTCTTTCAGTTTCTCTTTTAGATTGTCTTTATCGATCCTCTGGTTATAACTTTTACATCTCGGACAGCGTGAAATATTCTCATTCTTGCTGTCTATATAAGTATATACGCATATTGAACAATGCCAGACGTATTTTTCGTCGGAACTGAACGTTTTCAGTTTTGTCCCGAAACTAAAAAACGACCAAACGACCAAAATAAGTATCGCCGTGAAAAGTAAATACAAAAAAAGTGCCGTTGAGATGTCGACCTTTATCATGAGCTTAATCCCCGGTTTCCAGTGTAACGTTCAGCACTATCCATTCGTCCCCGCTCTCTCCCTTCGGCTCAAAGATCCAGCCCCTGACATACTTCGTGGCGAGTATATCGAGCTGCGGATACCCGGTCGTTATAACCGGTTCCGCCTTCTTTACGCTGCCGCACGAACTTACAAGGGCCTTTATCTTTATATGGATCTCGTCTTTACTGCCGTAAAGCCCGCGCATAATGAAAGGCGCCTCCGGAGTATAAATGACTTTCCTTTTTTCGAAGCCCAAAGCCCAGAGTTCCGACCCCCCGGCTTTTACATCGAGATAGAAATCAGGAACCGTCTTGTAGTCCTCAAGCGCCTCCAGGGCAGAGCTATCCATACGGTTTTCCAGGTGCTGCGAAAATTCCTGTTTCAAGGACATCCTCCCAGGTGGCGATGCTTTTAATCGTCCGACACCAAACGACAACGGACCTAAGCCGTAACTTGTTTTCATGACAGGATTCGCGCTTTCCAGCATAATGTCAAATGCGGTCTTTTCCAGAATGGGCCCCAGAAAATCAACACGCGTGTAGCCTTTCTTCCTTCCCATGCGATCCGGTGTTACGATCATCACTGCGGACATGACAAAAATATGTACGCCCAGGGAGATGCCGATAGCGATCCTTAAATTTCTGTCAATCATTTTTCCCTACTGTGTAGTTGCTATGCTGATCCGCTTAATGTCGAACTGCCTGCAAATATCCCAAACTTCTATGACCTTCCCGACATCGGCTCCCTTATCCGCTTTGATCAATAAAGATTTATCACCCCGTGCGGCGAGAGTTATGCGGGATACAAGCTCGTCCCTGTCAACGGGCCTTTCGTTAATGAATATCTCATTGCCGTCGGTAACCACTACCACGAGAAGTTCTTTGTGCAGGATCTCACTTGTCACTGCTTTGGGCAGATTCACTCTTATACCCGGCTGAAAAATAAAGCTAGAAGTCAGCATGAAAAAGATCAGCAGAAGAAACACCACATCTATCAGCGGTGCAATGTCAAGACGTCCTTTTTCAAGGAATGCTTTTCTTTTAAACTTCATCTTCCTCTTCGTCCCTTTTTGTTCCCAGGATATTGACCAGATCCGTCGCGCTCTTTTCCATCTCCAGCACAAAACCGTCAACCTTGCTCACCAGGAAGTTATAAGCCACGTACGTAGGTATAGCGACGGACAGGCCCGCCACAGTTGTTATAAGCGCTTCCCATATGCCGCCCGCCAGATCCCCGGGGTTAACAGGCATCAGCGAGACTGCCTTCTGCTCGATGACCTGGAACGAATGCACCATACCTGTCACGGTTCCCAATAGACCCAGAAGAGGCGAGACGTGCGCGATGGTAGCCAGTACGCCAAGATTCTTCTCAAGAAGCGGAACCTCGTGAAGCCCGGCATCCTCGATTGCCTCTTTTATTTCGATCCGCGACCGGTCATGCTTTAAAATGCCGGCTTTAAGGATTTGCGCAATGGGGCCCGGAGTCGCGTTACACTTATCCAGGGCCTCCATGATCTTGTTTCTCCTGAGGGTCTCGGAGATGTCCTCCATAAATCCCTCGGTGTCTATTCGTGACCGGTGCAGCTGCCACAACCTCTCGATAACTACCGCTAACGCTATGATCGAAGCCAAAATAATCAAGTACATCAACGGTCCGCCTTTAACGATCAATCCCCACATTTTTATTCCTCCTTTTTACCTTTTTGAGTGCCTTTTAAGCAGTTTTATCTTATTTTTCGCTAATTCAGCTTCCTGCCCTTCTCCTTCAGCGAGTTTCTGGTAGATCTTAAGGGCTCTTTCGTTGTCCCCGCGCTTTTCCATAAGTTCAGCGCACTTTAAACGGGCCCTCGTAACCCAGAAACCGCCCCTGGGGTATTTATATTCCACTTTCAGATATTCTTCGATTGCCTTTTCTTCCATCCCCTTTTTCTCGTAGCTATCGGCGATATCAAACTGTATCTGGGCGTTGATCTCCGAATTTTCCTCCGTCTGTGCCGCCCTAAAATACCCGATCGCCAGGTCATAATTATTCTGAGCCTTCAATATGGTCCCTATTCTGTTGTGGGCGATATTTGTTATGTCGCTGTCAGGATATTTGCGGGTAAGGGTCTTGTGCTGCGCGATGGCCTTCTTGTAGTCACCTTTCTTCTTATATATGTCGCCGATCGTAAGTATCGCCTGCGGAGCCCATTTGCTTTCGGGGCGCTCTTTTAATATACTTTCAAATTGGGAAATACACTCTTCGACCTTGCCTTCTTCATACAAGACCCATCCCAGCCAGTAAGCCGCATCGTCAGCGAAGGTGCTGCCGGGATACTTCTTAAGCACTTCCGAAAAATAACCGTGCGCGTTCTTGAAGTCGCCTCTTGAATAAAAATATTCCCCGAACCAGAATTTTATCCCGGGAATAAGGGAGCTGCCTTCACCTTCTTTAAGGATCTGCTTAAAGATCTCAAGGGCTTTTTTCTCGCGTCCCATCTTATAATAAGCCCAGCCCAGATGGTAACGGCACCTGAAAAGGACATCCTTATCTTTGGAAGACGAAAGTATCTTCTCGTATATTCTCACAGCTTGCTTGTACCGGCCGCCGTTGTACAGGGAGTTTGCCCTCTGTAATGACGCCTCGTCTATGAGATTGCTCTTTGGGAATTCTTTCAGTATCCGTTCGAACTGGCTCGCGGAAGTTTGGTAATCTCCTTTTCTCGCGTACAGAAGGCCCAGCTGGTAATAGGCCTTGTCTGTCAACGTCGATTTCGGGAAGTTCACCACCAAAGACTGAAACGCGAGGATAGCAGCGTCTTCTCGTCCTATCTCGCTCAGGATGGAACCGACCTGGTACTGCGCGTAATCCGCCCAGATAGAGTCCGGATAATTCCTGAGCACCCTGTCATAAACGTCAATGGCTCTTTCTTTTCCGCCGCGGCCGTGAAGGATCTCACCGATACTGCACAGTGAACTCACTACAACGTCCTCGCTGTTAGACATCTCCACAGTTCGATCGAATTCCTCAAGCGCCTTGTCTTCTTCGCCCGTTTTAAGATACGCCCAGGCCAGATTGTAACGTATCTCGTCCGAAAACTCACCCCCGGGGAATTTTTTCAGAGCATCGCGGCATATCTCTATCGCTTCGCTTATGTTGCCTTCTTTATATAAGATCTCAGACAGCCAGTAATATGCGTCGTCCGTCCATTCGTTCTCGGGGATATTCTTGATGATCTCGTTATACTCGGCTATCGCCCCTTTCGTGTCCCCTCTTTCCCGGTAAATTTTAGCCAGGCCCATAGCTGAGGCGCTCCAAAAGTTTGATCCGGCACTATTTTCCCTCACGCGCTTAAACCATTCTTCGCTCTTTTCCAGATCCTTAAGCTGAAGGTAAGACTTTGCCAGTTTGTATTCGGCAACCGCCTTCCAAGGTTCATTTCTTCCGCCCTGGATCGAACTTCTAAAGCCCTTTATCGCTTCCGCAAAATCTCCCTGCTTGTAATAACAATCGCCCAGCATATAATACGCTTCGAATATTTTTTCACTTACGGGATATTTTTCTATAAAGATCTTCAGCTCCGAAGAGGAGTCTTTGTACATGCCTAATTTGTAAAATACCTCAGCGATCTTGTATCTTGCCCTTACGGCCAGGCCGCTCTGCGGATACTTCTGTATCACTTCGCGCAATATGTCTATTGCCGTATCGTATTCATCCAGCTCTTCATAGCACCATGCCTGTGAAAAAAGCGAGTAAGAAACATATTCGCTTGATGGATAGTGCTCGATCACCGACTGGTAATACGCCAGGGCCTCCTCAAAATTATTCGCCTTGAAATATACCTCGGCTATCCAGTAAGTAGCCTGGTCCGCGAAACCGCTTTCCTTGTAATGGTTCAGCACAAAATTAAATTCTACAAGGGCTTTCCTGGGAAGGGACTTCTCGTAATACACCCTTCCCAAAAGCAGGTGGGCTTCGATCCCGATCTCCTTCGGGGTTCTCATGGTAAGCAGCAGACTCAGCTTGTTTTCGGCCATCTCGTAATACCCGTCCTTTATGGCCTTCTTGGCGAAATCTATTTCCGACTGAAAATAATCCTCCAGCGCCCCCGCCGAAACGGGCAGTAAGATCAAAAGCAACAAGGTTAAAAACAAAAGTGCTCTCTTCATAATATCTTTTTAAGGTATGTCCCGGTATATGATTTGCCGTTAGAAGCGACTTCCTCGGGAGTCCCCCACGCGACAACTTCGCCGCCGCTATCCCCGCCCTCCGGGCCGAGATCTATAATGTGATCGGCGGTTTTTATAACATCAAGGTTGTGCTCGATAACCAGGACGGTATTTCCCGAAGAAACCAGCCTCTGCAAAACATCAAGAAGTTTACTAATATCGGCGAAATGAAGCCCCGTTGTGGGTTCATCAAGTATATACAGAGTTTTTCCGGTGGCCGTTTTGGACAGTTCCGTCGACAGTTTTACTCTCTGCGCTTCGCCCCCGGACAAAGTAGTCGCCTGCTGCCCGAGTCTTATGTATCCCAGGCCCACATCATACAATGTCTGGAGCTTGTTCCTTACCGCGGGAATGTTTTCAAACACTTTAAGGGCGTCTTCCACGCTGAACCCAAGAACCTCAGCGATATTGTAACCCTTATACCTCACCTCGAGCGTCTGGTCGTTAAACCTCTTTCCCCCGCATACCTGGCACTGGACATAGACGTCCGGCAGAAAATGCATCTCGATCTTTTTTACGCCGTCCCCCTGACACGCCTCGCAGCGCCCTCCTTTCACGTTAAAACTGAACCTGCCGGGCTTATACCCGCGCATCCTGGACTCAGGAAGAGAACTGAAAAGCTTTCGTATGGGATCGAAGGCTCCCGTGTACGTGGCAGGATTCGAGCGAGGGGTCCTTCCTATGGGCGACTGGTCTATGACTATCACCTTATCTATATTCTTCACGCCGTTTATTCTTTTATGTTTGCCGGGTTTTTCCTTGGACCTGTAAAGTTTCTTCGCCAGAGCCCGATATAATATCTCATCAACCAGCGTGCTCTTCCCTGATCCGGAAACGCCCGTCACGCAGTTAAACACGCCAAGCGGGATCCTCACGTTTATATCTTTAAGATTATGTTCCGCAGCGCTGACTACCTCAAGGCATTTATTTTCGTCACGTTCGCGTCTTTCTTCCGGTGTCTCTATTTTCAGCTCACCGCGAAGATACTTGCCGGTAAGGGATTTTTTACTCTTGAGGATCTTATCCAGCTCTCCGGCCACGACAAGTTCGCCGCCGTGCTCACCCGCTCCGGGGCCAAGGTCAACAAGGTGATCGGCCTGCCTTATGG
>JBHIBX010000060.1:0-7063 GCA_046759285.1 Candidatus Omnitrophota bacterium | reverse complement strand
CGCTTTTTGCACAAGGTCGTCTTTCTCCGCGCTATCAATGGGAAAAGAAGCGACTCCCAGACTTATCGTAAGCTTTAGGTTATCGGGGATCGCATCATCTAGTTTGAACGCGTTATCTACTTCGGACCGGAGCCTGGCGGCTATTATCTCCGCGTTCTTCTTGTCAGCGCCCGCCATTATTATGCAGAATTCCTCGCCTCCATACCTGCAGACGAAGTCGCTTTTCCGCGAAAAGCAGTCCAGGATACCAGCCACTCTTTTGATCGCCTTGTCGCCTTCCTGGTGTCCAAGTGTGTCGTTATATTCCTTGAAGTTGTCTATGTCTATCATGAGTATGCTTAAACAAGTCTCGTTATCGGCGGCTTTCTCAACCATCTTATCGAGAGTTTCGTTAAAATATCGCGTATTCCACAGTCCTGTAAGCCAGTCTGTCCTTGAAAGGCGGACAGTCTCTTCGTAAAGGCGGGAATTTTCGATTGCCAGGGCCGTCTGGTCCGCGAACATGTTAAGTATCCTGACGCTGTCCTTTGTGATAGGATCGCGTGAAGAGATGTTGTCGACCAGCATGGCTCCAAGAGTCCGGTTTTTGGTCTTAAGCGGCACAGTCACAAAGAGGTCCGTGTTAAGGAGGTTTTTGACGTCGTCATGGACCTGGGATTTTGCTTCATCCGTGCTTATCTCAAAAGGCATACCTTCAAGGATCGTAAGGGCCAGTATCCCCATATCTTCACGTAAGGGGATAGTTATGTCCTTGACGATGGTATTGAGCTTGGATTCAGGATCCTTCTTAAATCTTTGATAGGCGTCAGCAAGATCCTGCAGGGAGAGCTTTTTGGCATCTATTGATTGCCAGACCTTATCAGCTTCCTCGGCGGAGTGCGGGCCTATACCCATTTTGCCTTCAAGTGTCTTGTTCTCCTCATTGACCAGAAACAGCATGGCTCTGTCAAACCCCAGGCCTTCGTGAGAGGTCAATGAAGTCAAGATCGTATAAAGCACCTGATCAAGCTCGAGAGACTGCATAATTGAGCTTGTGATCTGGGAAAGCATAACAAGCTCATGCTTAGCTTTTTCGAATCTTTCCTTGAAGCCTGCTTCAGTATCAGGTGCAATTCTGTCTTTAATAATCGGTCCTTCCATATTACTACAAGTCTATATCAATAAAAGATTAAAGTCAACAAAAAGTAACAATTTTAGTTAGGGTGGGAAAAGGGAGAATTTGACGATAGGAGTTAAGATTTAAAATAGTTAGTTAATATCATTGACTTTCATAACTCTTATTGATACTATATAGTAAGCTTATAGTTAAGAGATAAAACATCTAGAAGGACGTGAGTAAGCGGTTATGTGGACAACTAGTAAAAAATTCAAAACTTGGATTCGTGTAATTGCAGCAATAACATTATTCTGCTTTGTTGCCTATGACATCACATGGGCGTATCCACCCGACAATAAATCTACCCCAGAAACTGTTATTCAACAGACTCTCTTTACCTCCAACGAAAAAGCCGAAAACCTTGTAAAGGTAGCGATACGGTATTTCCGCATAATGGTCGAGCTTTACTTAAAAGATATGCCGATTGCTGGTGTTGAAGAAAAGGCTACCGAGATTCTAAAGATAGTCGAGGGCGTTGCAAGAAAGCTCGTAGGCGATGAAGAGGCTAACAGATTAAGAAAAGATAACAGGTTCAGCGTTGAAAGTAGCATGGGGCAGGTCTGCTTTAATATAGACCACGGTGATATTGTTCTTAAATTTTTCTTTCCGGGATATCCTGATACGGCCACAGCCGCGAAAAATTACGAAATAAAAGACGAAAAAACCTTCCACAAATATTTAAAATACCAGGTATTGAAAGCAAAAAAACCCAAATCAAAACAGGCCGGAAAACGCGCTCCCCCCGAAGCGGAAAAACTCGTTTCGACGCAACCCGCTCGCACAGAAGAAGCCGAAACGGATGAAGGCGAAGGTGAAGGGGGCACTGAAGGAGGATCAAAAACTTTAGCTGGTCTTCTCCCGGCTCCTTTGTTGCTTGCCTTTTTAACGCCGGATAAACGGATCATTGTCATCCTGGCAGTGGCGGGTCTAGCCGTGGCCAGTCTTTTGTTCTACACCATACGGGTCCTTTTGAAAAAGCATTGGTTGAGGAAAAAACGCAGAAGCAGGGGGATTGTGAAACGGCTCCTGGATGAAGGGCTGGCGGGAAACATACTTTTTGACAATGCGGTTATGGGAGCTTACCTGGATGAGTTACGTAAATACAGAGGTCCGAAAGATATATTTAAAAATCCGAGAGAAGCGGGAAAGGTAAGCTGGCCTCATTATGAAAGTTTTGTGACGAGGCTCGGACGCGTATGCAGAGAAATAGGAACAAGCTGGAATTTTTCAAACGTGCCGCTCGAGAACCCATTCGTGATATCTATAGGAAACGGTTTGACTATAGGCAGCGCGCTTACTGATCCGAATGAAGAGTCGATCATAGCGCTTTACAATTTTCTTCACAGAGAAATTTGCGAAATTGATCTAAGGCAGCCCGATTCGGGAAAACTGGTAGAGATTTATCAGGTGCTTGCCGCTATTAGAGATTTTAATCTTCCAGAAGAAGAAACAGCTGCACCGGTTGAGCAGTCGGCGCCGCCAAATCAGCCCACAAGACCGCCTGCAAGACCGCCTGCACCGCCTGTAAGACCGACTGCAAGACCACCTGCAAGACCTGCGTCTGAAGCGCCAACTTTGCCGGAAGGAGTTACTGAAGCGGATATTGCTATTGCCAGGGATGTATTGAAGCTGCACGCGCGGGACTTGAATGAATTGGCGGGAAAGATACGAGTTTTGAAAGACTCAGGTGCGTGGGAAGCCCTTATCGCACCGGCCGAACCCGCACCGGTCGCACCCCCCACATGGCCGGGTGAGGTAGCCAAGCCCGCACCGGACGAACCCGCATTGGAGGAGGCCGCATCGGAGCCGGCAGTTGAAGCCACGCCGGGTGAAATAGAACAAATACTGAAAGTTGTTGAAGTGGTGGCAGATGATGACAATTTAAGAAGTGGGGAATTTTTCAGAGACGCTGTTGGTAAAAAGATGGATCATGCCACTGGTCTTTCGATAGTATTCATGAAAATGATGGAGTTTGGCATAGTTGAAATGGCAGGGTCAAAGTTTCGCTTAACTGATGGTTTGCGCGGGGAGCCAAGCGAAAAGATCATGCAGCTGGTGAGAGCGAAGCTCGGGGGAGCTGAAAGCGCTAAGGCGGGACCGCAAGAAGGTGCCGCTCCGGCCGCTTCGGGTGAAGGAGAAAAAGGCAACCAGTGCAAAGCATTTGAAGCAATAATAGCGGATGAAGATCTTAGAAACGGAAAGATTCATAAAGACAATATTGCCGAAAAACTTGGACTTACTCCGGAAGATGAAACTGTTACCTCCGTGGTCGAAGAGCTGGTCATGCTCCGCATATTGGAGATCAAAGGAGTGGGTTATGTGCTGAACGTTCAGTATCGCATGGCAGATTCTGAAGCAATCCAAAGGGTTGTAACCGAAGTTCTTTGGGGTTTGCCCGACAAAATGAATGTAAGCCAACGCCTTGAAACAGCGCCGAAACTTCAGCTGGCTCTTGCGGGGTTAAGAAAGCCCGAAGAGGACGCTTCAGCAGGAGAGCCTGCGTCTGCACCGGAAAGCGAAGCGCCGGTTGCTCCTCCAATAGAAAGGTCCGAACCCGGTGCTACAGCAAGGGTGTTTATGGCAATAATGGAAAACGATTGGCTTAGGAAGAACGGATTTACGAGGCGCGAATTCGGAAAAAGAACGGAAGGGTTTGATCACGGGACAATTGTGGTTACCCTTTCTAACTTGAAAAAACTTGAAGTGTTCAGGATTTATGACACGGCTGTCCCTAAGAAAAACTGGAAGTATAATTTAGACGACAAATACCGTGACGCTTCGGAGGAGACGATCAGGTCCATATTTGAGGATGAAAGCGAAGATGGCTTAAGGCGCGCGCCCGATAATCTTTCGGAAGATAAAACGGACAGAATCAAGGAATTTTTAAGGAGAAAGATCTTCGGCCAACCAGGCTCCAGCGCGACTGCTCCTGCCTTTTTCATGGCAGGTATTTTGCCGGAAAGCTTAAATCTCCCCCTTATTATTTCAGTATTAGTCATTGCGGCAGCGATTTATTTCTATTTTCCGTTCTGGTGGAAGACAAGGAAAGCAAAAAAGCTTTTCCATAAGTACATAAAGGCAGAGGGCAAAGATGAAAAGAGATATATAAAAGATTTTATCGAGGCGGAAACGGATTTTGAATTTGTTCATCATCACGGTGATTGGTTTGTTGATCCCAGCTATGATGCTTTGATCGTCCAGGAAGGGATAGAAGTAAGAGAGCGCACATTTAAATTTGCAGATAAAGAATTTAAAGTAATCTGGACAGACTATACAGACGTGAAGACAAAGCTGCTTTACCTCCCATTCGAAATAGTAAGCTGGACACTTGCCATTATAGCTATCATCGTAGCTATGCCATTCCTGATCATATTTTTAATAGGAGAGAGCATTTATAAAGATAATCCTTTCAGGACTCTTTACAGGATCCCTAAGGCAAGAAAGGCTCTTACCGAATTTGTGACTTTACGGGATAAACTCGAAAGGGGCGAGTTCGAGGATCCTTTTAGGGCAGAGATGAAAGAAGAAGAACTGCATGAGCTTAAGAAAAAATGGGATATTGAATCGTGTCTGGGCGAAGGCGTGTTTATGGTATGTGATGCCTCCATACGCGTAGCACCGGGAATAAGGATGCTTTATGGATATGACGATGACAAAAAGAAAAATGTATTTACGTATATAAGTTTGGGCAAATATGAGCGGTATCACTACAAAGCCCGCTGGCGGAACGCCCCCATCATAATTGCCGTAGAACTTTATCGTCTTTACAGGAAGACGATGCGTCTCATGAAGAAGATGGGAAGATTTATGGATAAGTTCATCCGGGATATCCCGGTGATCGACAAAAAGATCGTCAATTTCCTGGAATGGCTGGCAAAATGGGCAAAAGGCGAAGAAGAAGTCGAAGAAAAGACCGAAAAAACAGCCGAAGAAACAGAAGAAGAAATAGATGAGAGGCTTGGGCTGACAGACCTTTTTAGGAGAATAGGCCCACTAATGGGAACCGAAGAGTCTCTTGCGTGGTCCAAAAGAAGAGATGAATGGTTCGAAAGGATGTGCGAGGAGAGCCAGGACATAGCTGTGATAGAGTGCGCTTCGGCAGCTTTGGCCTTTTTAGGAATGAACGAGATAACGGATAAAAGATTTGAACCCTACCTCCTTGATCCCGTTCATTTAATAGTCCGTTCGCCGTCAGAAGTATTCAGGGATGAAGATTCCGTGAAATCGTTTATAACTCAAATCGCGCTGCTTTTCGGTAAGAGAGGTATGCGGACGCGTGATTCTCAGGGCGAAAAAAGAGATGTAGTCCGGGATGGCAAGTTAACACCTGAAGGGAAGGCAGCAGTCGAAGAGGCGGCATTTATTGTTTGGGAAATCGTGCCCGGAACTAAAGGCGATATACTTAACGGATTTAACGCGGTTGTGGAGAAATTTGTAAAGAAGGACAAGGCAGTTGAATTTACCAGGGAAGATTTCCGGAGAAAAAGAAAGAAGAAGAAAGAAACTTTCTCATACACCACGATAACAAGTGAGCTTGAGGGCATGGTAAAGCTCGGAATCTTAACTGTTGACAGGGATTTTCAGCCATACAAATATCAGGTTGATGAAAAATATCTCAGGGGTCCGCCGAAAACGCGTGAAAAAAAGTTAGGAAAAGTAAGAACCATCATCGAAAGTGAAAACCTTCCCGCCAAACCAAATAACAGAAGGCTAAGAGAAGTAAGAGAAAGAATAGAAGATGAAGCCTTTACCGAAGCAGAAAAAGCCGCCATTATTGAAAGCAAAGAGATCACCGACCGCAAATACAAAGAAGCCCTCCTTAAAGATGAACCGGTCGTAAAGTTTTATATCGAACTTCTTTATAGCTTAAACCTTGAACTTTACGCGCTTGCCTATGAGCGTATCAATATAGAGGACTCTATTGCAGGTATTACAAAGAAACTGCAGGGAGAGAGCGATCCGAGGACCAGAGGGAGCTTAAGGGCAAGAATAGGCAGATTGACGGATAAGCTCGATACGAAGAAGAAAAAGATAAGAAACTTGCGTAAACGCGCCAAAAGACGGATCAGAAATTTCAAAAAAATGAAATACAGCGGCCCCGCGATAAGGCGTTACGAAGATTACCGCGGTAAAGCGGAAGAACATTTCCGTGAAGCTGTCGAGCTTATCGGGCAGGAGACGCTCAATCCAGAAACGACAGAAACTTTCAGGTCCATGATGCGCGCGGCGATAAATAAT
This sequence comes from Candidatus Omnitrophota bacterium, assembly GCA_046759285.1. Classification (GTDB taxonomy): domain Bacteria; phylum Omnitrophota; class Gorgyraeia; order Tantalellales; family Tantalellaceae; genus JBHIBX01. Next base: position 669 of record JBHIBX010000060.1, on the reverse strand, counting down.
CTTAACAAAGATAGGAGATGGCTTCTTGAAAGAAGGCTTGACAGGAAACGAAAGGCTAAGAGAGTCACCATAGATTATAAGGAAGGAAAATATATATTGGTGGAAGGCCGTTACGTCGGAAAAGGAGCGCCTATACTTAAAAAATTCAGAACAGCCTACAGATATCTTTGGGACGCTTTCCGGGCCACGGACCATAAGATCGACTCGGAAGATGAAAACCTCAGCTGGATAACGCCTGTTATTGGTGAACTGAAGAGTATTAGAAATGTTCTTCGAGAGCACGAAAAGACACCTTCATCCATGCCGGACCAGATAGTGAGCGAATTGACAAGAAGGCTGAACACGGTCTTAAAACAGCTGAAAGGTGTAAAAGTTGAGGAAAAGAGATTTGCCCGCATCAATCTTAGCGCGGTTGTAAGGCTCCTAAAGATAAGAAAGATAGACACGGCAAGAGGATTATTGACGAACGTCATTAGATTGATCGAGAACAGAAGAAACAGCGTAGAAGACATATTGGAAAATATAAAGAAAGGAAGCCTGACGGAGCTTCGGAGAGAGGTAAGGAGGAGAAACCGTGATATTAAAAGGAGGGCTACAAAAATTTTCACATTACTAAAAAGCGGCAAAGAAGAAAGCCGTATTAAAGAAAAAAAGGAAGAAGCAGAAAAA
>JBHIBX010000059.1:0-7121 GCA_046759285.1 Candidatus Omnitrophota bacterium | reverse complement strand
ACTTTGGGTAGGAGAAAATTCTGCAATAGCCCCACTTTCAGGGGCTTGGGGATAAAACCGTCGGCTCCGAGCTTTTTCGCTTCTCTTATATTCTCGTCACTATCATAACCGCTGAACATAAGCACGGGTTTTTTGGGGTCTTTTTCTTTTATCTTCTTAAGGATCGGGAAACTCTTTTCTTCCCTAAGATTAATATCAAGAAGGATAATATCGTAATCTGTACTGTCCTTTTCAAGACCTTCGGCCAGATCGTAAGCTACATCCACCTTAAAGCCTTTTTTCTGAAAGAAACGGATTATAATATCGGCGATCATTTTTTCGTCTTCGACCATCAAAATCTTATACATAATATCTCCTTTTGTATCTATAGGATTATTTGTATCCCTTAAATTACAATTTTACCTCACTTTCATAAAAAAACAACATCAAAGTGACATATCGAGTATTTTTATTATATCCTCCCTGGAAAGCTGCCTGAAGTGCTCCATGGAGGGCCTGGTCTCGATTATCCTGTCCGCCATGTTTTCAAAGTACTCATCGATTACCTTAAATTCGTCCAGTTTCGAAGGCAAGCCTAACGAATCAAAAAATTCTCTTGTCCTGTCCATCGCCTCAAATGTTATATCGCTCTTCTCTTCCGTTCTTGACACACCCCAAACGTTTATCCCGTACTCCAGAAACCTCTGTTGCCTATCCTGCTTCAAGATGACCCTCATCCAGTTCGGCAAAAGCACGGCAAGCCCAGCTCCATGGCTTATATCGTAATAAGCACTCACTTCATGCTCGATAGCGTGGCACGCCCAGTCGCTGATCTTGCCTCTTCCTATAGTGCCGTTCAGCGCCAGGCTTGATGCCCACATGATATTTGCGCGAGCGTTATAATCTTCGGGGTGTTCGCATACAACAGGACCGTAATGGATGCAGATCTTCAGCAAAGCTTCGGCCATTCTGTCCTGCACGTCAGACCCCGGGACAGGGGTCAGATAATTTTCAAATATATGCGCCATGATGTCAGCTACTCCCGCCGCGGTATGATATTTATTCACGGTAAAGGTATATTCAGGGTCAAGCACGGAAAAGACAGGCCTGACAAGAGGGGTACTGATCGCGGTTTTGTGTTTTGTCTTTTCATTCGTGATAACCGCATTAGGGTTCATCTCTGATCCCGTCGCGGAAAGAGTAAGAACAGTGCCTACCGGCAAGGCGTCAGAAGGAGTTGCTTTTTTTTCGAAAAAGTCCCAAACGTCGCCCTTATACTTCACGCCCACAGCTATAGCTTTGGCGGCATCAATAGTGCTTCCTCCGCCGGCGGCGAGGATGAAATCCACTTCCTCTTTTCTGCAAAGCTCTATGCCTTTATGAATACTTTTAAGGCGGGGGTTAGGCTGGATCCCAGTGAGTTCCACGTAATCTGCGCCGGCTCTTTTTACCTGCGCTATTACCTGGTCAAATATGCCGTGCTTCTTTACGCTTCCCCGGCCGGTGACGATCAATACTTTTTTAGCGCGCGCTTTCAGTTCTTCTTCAAGAGCTACTACCTGGCCTTTCCCGAAATATATCGTCGTGGGAACATGGAACGTAAAGTTCAGCATATTTTAATATTCTTCCAGATTGGAAAATTCGGCGTTTTCAAGGTAAAACTGGGGCTTTGAAACAAACTCAATTATATTATCGAGCAGATAATAATGCTTTTTCTCCTCTTCTGCTATTTTCAAGAACATTTCCTTCTGATATTCGTCTTTTACCTCTTCAGCCTTCTCGAGGTAAAAATCCCTGCTCCTCTTCTCCAGTTCCTGCGCTTTTTTGTATAGATCTATTTCGGGAAGGTTATAATCAAACTTTTTTTCTTCTCTTAATTGGGCGAAGATATTTTTAGCATCGGTCAAAACGGTTGTATCGGCCATGGCTGGTTTTTCTTCTTTTTTCATACTTTCAAAGACCTTGTAATGCTTAACCTCATCATCCTCTAGCATGTTAAAAATATTCCTTACGCCTTCATCGTCAGACTTCTTTGCTAATTCATGATAAAGATGCCAGCCATCTTTTTCCATTTGCATGGCATATTCAAATATATCCATTATTTCCTTCCACTGATCTCGTAAGATAGTATTATGGCTTCGGCGATCTCTTTCATTGAAACGCGCTTGTTCATGCTGGACTGTCTCATGAGTTTATACGCCGCCTCTTCGCTTAGGCCCTGTTCCTTCATCAGAATGCCCTTCGCGCGTTCCACTTTTTTTCTGGTCTCAAGCTCTTCCTGTATGACCTTGGTTTTCACCATAAGTTCAGTATTTTCGATGGCGACGGCCGCTTGATTGGCTACGGTGCTCAAAAGATCAATATCTGTTTTAACAAACTCATATGGTTTCACGGTATAAAGGTTTATGACTCCAACGGCCTTGTTTTTAACAAGCATAGGAACGCTTAGCATGGAAACCAGCTTCTCCTTCTTGGCCAGCTCTTTTTCCTTATACCTTTCATCTTCCAGAACGTTAGAAATCGCGAGGGGTTTTTTCTCCCGAGCTACTGCACCAACTATCCCCTCTCCGACTTTGAGCGACCTTTCCTTAAGATACTCTTCGCTCATGGCCTGAGTGGCCCTGATCTTCAGTTCATTAGTTTCTTCATCAAGAAGCCAGAGCGAACATATCTTCGCGTTCATGACACTCGCAGTTAATTTGACGATAAGTTTCAGGATATCCTCAAGATAAAGATCGGAGGTTATGGCTTTGCTTATCTTGCTTAAGGTTTCAAGATAGTCTTTTTCGGGAGATTTCTTCATAATATGGGAAGGTACGTGGCCAGTTTTTTCTGGCCATAACTTCTCCTTTGTTTAGGAAGGTATTAATATTATTACAATATATTTTATCAGCGTTTACAGGTAAATCAATATAAAATTCAGGTTTTACATAGAACCTGCTTTTCTGATCTTGAAGGCGCTATCCTTCGAAAATTCGGGCAATTCAACACGCAGAATACCATTTTTGGAATCGGCCTTTATCTTCGAGACTACCTTACCCGTAAAGGTATCCCACCTTTCGATCAGATAAGAGCCGTCTTCAATGACATGAGTATTAAAATAAGAGTTTTTTATAGGTTCAGGCGCTTTGCCCTTAAAAGTGTTCCTCCAGTTAAAATCCTTGTTCTGTACCCAAAAGATCATATCCTTTCCGACAATCAGGCCGAGACATCTCGCGTTGGCGATGGAACTGTCCACATAATCTTTAAGTATCACTCTCTTTACGCCCAGCCAGTCTTTTCCTGTGTTCACCAATTTTATAACGTGTTTTCCTTTTGGAATGGAAATCACCACATCCTCATCATACACGGCCTGATATATTTTGTGATCTTTCCTATAAAGGCTTCTTTTCCACGGACCTTCGCCGGGACCCGTCAGAAATTCTCTGCTCAAGACTTCCTTTTCATCCACGTAAACTTTAAGGTGCGCCCCCTGCGAAACCATATCCACTTTTATCACAAGCTCGCCGGAGGCGGGATAATCCACGTAAAACACCAGATCCGCCTTAAAGTCCTTCTTTGCCTCCCCGTGAAGATACTTATTTGGCTCTCCTGCGCCAAGGAGATCCCCGTTGCTCAGCGCGGTAAATTCATTGAAATATATCTTTCCCCATTTGTCGACAGGTTTTATCGTTTTATCTTTGTAAACCGTTTTTTGTCCTTTCGTGAGAACATTTCTGACCGCTCCGGTCCTGGCAAGTTTTATTTCTCCGGAATCCCAGTCAATACCACGCAAAAAGCGGCTCAATGCTTCATAATGATAATAAAGCTCCTTCGGTCTTATGTATTTGTCCCACCACCAGTTCATTGCCGTGCCGAAATACCTTGATAATGCAGTGCACCATATACTGTTATGGAGCGCGGTCCCCTTACCTTCCGGGTCGTAATACAAGTCGTCCCTCGCGTTGTCTATTCCCAATTCAGATATAACGCAGGGTTTGCCGTACCTGTCGGTAAGTTCCTCGGCTCTGCGCACAAGTGACGGCACCATTTCTTCCTTGACCGCGTTACTGTGAATATGGACAGTGACAAGATCGACCTCATCAAGGCTCCATATTTTGCTTTCGTCAAAGATTTCTCCGTAAGGATAACCCAGGCTTGTTGTAACAAGCTGAGCGTGAGGGTTTATGGATTTCATGTACAACGCCATTTCCTTAACCCATTCCCGGGGCGAGTTGAATTCATTCCACATCTCAAACGCCATAATGTTCGGAGAATAGCTCCACCTTGATATAATATACCTCAATCTGTTTTTATAAGCTTCTTTCGCCTCGGGATCAGTGAAAAAATCCCTGGGTTTTTCGCACGGACCTCCGTTTTTAGCGTTATAAGGGTTTACTCCCCATCTGTCCTCTCCCCACTGGCCGCCTTCTCCCATCAAGCTCCCGTATGTATCAAAGCAAAGCATGATGTAAATATTCTTCTTTCCCGCAAGCTCAATGAGTTCATCCAGCTTGGAAGAAGCCCGCCTGTCATATTCCCCTATCTTTTTCCATTCGATCGGGAAAGACCAGTCGCACATCCACACCCTTACCATGTTGCAGCCGTTCTCTTCAAGTTTTGAAAAATACCTGTCGAAAATTGCCAGCCTGTTATTATGAACCCATGCCACGTTATGGCCTATCCCGAAGAATGGTTTACCGGAGTCAAATGTGAGGTAATAATCATTGTTATCGCTTTTCCTCAAAAAACCGTCTTTCTTCCCTTGTACTACATTAAAATACCAGACATCTGTTTTGTCCCGGACAAAGCCGGAGTCAAGATCCACAAAATAACTGTATCTGCCCTTTTCAGTCGGGGTAAAGCGAACTTCCCAAAGGGATTCGTTGTCGCTCTTGCTATTTTGGCGACAAAAAGCAGGCATACTGATCTCTTTTCCTGAGGGTGAAGTGATCTTTGCTCTTAAATCAACGTTAGTGGGATCATTCGGATTGACCGAAAAATAAGGAAGGGTCAGTTCAAGAATCAAGGGCTCATATTGAATAACCTTTTTGGGTCTGGAAGCTACATTTATGGTTTTTGCGAATGCGGGATTACTGACCAAAAAAACTAAAAGTGTTATATAAACAAATATTCTTCTATAATTCATAAGCCAAGAAACTGTATAGCAAGTCCCGAAAGGCAGATCGCCGCACCCGCAAGAGCATGCGTGTAGCGCTCAAGCCGGCCTAAAGGAACAAAACTTACGCCCCAGGCAGAAAGCATGACTATGCTGAACATCGTTACAAGCGTCACGCCGCCAAAGATAGCTGTCACCAGCACCAGCCCAAGTACGCTGCTTTTGGCCGCCGGGTACATCAATATCGGGATCAAAGGTTCGCAGGGGCCAAGTACAAAAATTGTAAAAAGAATCCACGGGGTTATAGTCTTCCCTTTTTCTTCATGAATATGAGCATGCTCCGCGGTATGCGAATGATGATGCGAATGAGTATGTAGCCCATCATGCGCGTGGCGGTGTTCATGGGGCCGTTTCCTGATCGCTCCACGAACGCCCCAGACAAAATACGCGAATCCGAAACCTATCAATGCCCATGCCGCGATATTTCCCCGAAACGCCTCCAGCGCTTCAAGTTTCATCACGGCTACACCGAAGAGAATGCCTATTACGCCGATGACCACCGAACTCATGATGTGTCCAATGCCGCAAAGAAACGTCATGATGGCCGTTTTCGTCATTGACCATTTTCTCGCACGGCTCATCACGATAAACGGAAGATAGTGGTCAGGGCCCAGGATCGTATGGATAAAACCTATCGAGGCCGCGGTTACGCATAAAAGCATTATTTCCTTACTCACGCTCACCTCACTCAATATCAAAGGATATGACCTGAACTATTGTACCCGGAAAAAAGATAATATCAAGCTCTGCACCTTCAAGAAGGGTCCCTTTTGCCAAAACCTTGAAAGTCTCCTTGAATGATTCTTCCTTAACACCGGTAAGATCGCCGACTTTGATCTTTACTTTCGTTACGGTTTTGGCGCCTTCTTTATGCGCATGCTCGGATATCCCTTTTATTATAGGCTCTATTAAGTGCGATTCATGCATTGATCGCCTCCTTTATCGCCTCTAGTATCTCCTCCACTGCTTTTTTGACGCTTTCTGACATCTCTTCCCCGAAAGACATGTTTTTGGGCTGGACAGCAAGCATGTAAATATCGGCGGTCGTCTCTTTTTCCAGGTATTCGATAAACATGTTCGGAGAAAGGTCGTGTGTCGTAAAACCGGATTTTAGTATATCATCTTTTTTTAATATTTCATACTCTCCCGGCGCCTGATCCAGATGCACAGCATCAGCGATGATGATAGTATCGGGGTTTTCCTTGATTATTTTTCCGGTGTAGTTTTGCGGAGCGCTACCAGCGTCAATGCATGTAAATTCAGTCTCGTTCCTTAGCTTCTCAACCAGCGCTGGACCAAAACCGTCGTCCCCGCGAAGGGTGTTGCCAATGCCGAGAAAAATAACCTTGCCTTTTAGGATGTTTTTTAGCATGTCTTTCATTTAATGGATGTGTTATTCTTTGCCTTCTTTGGATTCGGAGGTGGTGAGAGTGGTTTCTCTCCTGCAGCGCGCGCAGACGATCTTTGTCCTGTCTGACCTGCCGTAATCCTTTATCGCGGAAAGAATATTCTCATCGACAATTCCAAGACTTTTAAGGCGGGACAAATAAAGAGTGGGATTTGAAAATGTAAGTTCTCCTATTTTTTCAGCTACCCACTTGAGATGGTCTTTACAGGTAATTGCGTCGCCGCATACTTCGCACAGCTGCAGTTCCTTATCTATGGTTTCATGCGCCTCTTTTCTGTCAAAGAATGCAAGCTCCCAGTCGTTGGAAAGCTTGATCCCTTCGTTATCAGCAATACACGCGGCTTCGCATCGCCCGCAGAATATGCAGGTATCAGTATAATGGAATAATGTTCTTTTTGGATCATCAGGATCAGTAGAATCTTCAAAACCAAGCGCTTCTACCGGGCAAACTTCAACACATGCAAGGCAGCCGACACACTTTTCATCATTATAAACCGGCTGCCCCCTGAAGTTTGGATGCGCTTCATGCATAACTTTGGGGAACTTGGACGTATAAGGTCCTTTTATAAGCGCTTT
>JBHIBX010000058.1:0-7427 GCA_046759285.1 Candidatus Omnitrophota bacterium | reverse complement strand
AAAAGTCGAAATCGAACCTATAGCCGGAAAACTGAGACCTTTGTGTATGCTTGAACAGGGACAGGTAACAGTCATAAAAGGGATCGCGATCTCTTCGCATTTAAAAGAAAGACGAGTCAGCGAAAGAATGAGAGAAGCTTGTCTTAAGGCATTAAATAAGGCCGGTTATGAAGCTGATATTGAAGTTATCAACGATAAATCGGCTTATCAGAAGGGAGCCGCTTTATTTGCTTACTCGTTGACGGATAAAGGGTGCCTTTTAGGCTCGGATATGGCAGGAAAATTGGGAAGAACGGCAGAAGAAATAGGCAAGAAAGTTGCGCGCAGCCTTATCGAAGATATAGATTCAGGCGCTACAGTCGACCGTTTCACAGCTGACCAGTTGATCCTGTATGCGGCCTTGGCGGATGGAGAAAGCGAATATATAATTCCACGTATGACCGAACATGTCGATTCCAACCTCTGGCTTGTTGAGGAAATATTAGGAGCGGAAGTTTCGCTGGATAACAGGAAATTAAAGATAAGGGGTGTGGGATTACAATGACACCTTCATACCTCGAATTGTACAAGAGCGGAAAGCTCGAAAAGATCAAAGAAAGCCTTGTAGCTCAGCTTGAAAACTGTAACCTCTGTCCAAGAAACTGCGGCGTGAACAGGCTTAAGGGCGAGCTTGGATTTTGCAAGACGGGACGAAATACCATGGTTTCGAGTTACAGTCTTCATTTTGGCGAAGAGCCTCCCCTTGTCGGGAGCGGCGGCTCGGGGACGATATTTTTCACGTGGTGCAATCTTGGATGTATTTACTGCCAGAATTTTACGATATCGCATCTTGGAGAAGGCGTTGAGGTCGAGCCTTCAAAACTTGCGGATATAATGCTGTCTTTGCAAGGCCGGGGCGCCCATAATATAAATTTCGTGACCCCGACACACGTTATCGCGCAGATCACCGAAGCGCTTATTTTAGCGGTTGAGCGAGGATTGAAGTTGCCCCTTGTCTACAATTCAGGCGGGTATGACAAATTTACTACTTTGAAGGAAGTGGATGGCGTCTTTGACATCTATATGCCCGACGCTAAATATTCAGATGAAGGGCATTCTTCGAAATATTCCAGGGCGGAGGATTACTGGCACGCCTGTCGGGAGGCGCTTCTTGAGATGCACAGGCAGGTCGGCGATCTTGTAATGAATAAAAAGGGAATAGCCGAAAAGGGGGTCCTTATCCGTCATCTCGTACTTCCCAACAGGCTCTCCGGTTCTTTTGTAGTTTTGGATTTCATTGTCGAAAAAATATCCAAAGATTCATACGTGAATATCATGGAACAATATCATCCATGTTTTCAGGCCTATAAATATGAAGAGCTTTCGAGAAGTATCACTCTGGTAGAATTCAAGGAAGCCCTTGACTATGCCCAAAAAATAGGGCTGCATAGAGGATTTTAGTGCTATGTTCGACTATCGTATAAAATTAAGTAAGTTTTTATCGTACATCCTGCGTCATGATCCGGGTAAATATGGACTCCAGCTGGACAAAAATGGGTTCACGGACCTGGAAAAAGTCCTTGATGTCTTAAGGGGCAGATTCAAAAAATTCCAAAAAGAAGATCTTTTAAGGCTTGTGGAAAGCGACCCAAAGGGACGCTTTGAGATTTCAGGGGAGAGGATCAGGGCGACTTACGGTCATTCAGTGGAAGTCCAGCCTATGTCGGAGAGTGTAGAGCCGCCTGAAGTCTTATATCACGGGACCTCTGAAGAAAGCATGGAAAGGATCTTTGCCGATGGGATAAAGCCGATGGACAGGCAATTCGTCCATCTGAGCCTGAACGAAAAAGACGCTTATGTCGTTGGATCCAGGCATACGGAAGAGCCGGTCATTCTGAAGATCATGGCCAGGCAAGCATCTCTTGATGGCTTAAAATTTTTCAAAGAGAGAAACCTGTTTCTTGTAAAAGAAGTACCACCCGTGTATATTAAAAAGAACAATGAATAGAACGAGAATAGATCTATTAATACTTCTTGTTGTTTCGGCGTTGCTCCTTCTTTGGAACCTGGGGACAGGAAGCCTGCTTTCCTGGGACGAGGGTTTGTACGGCGAGGTTTCAAGGGAGATCCTAAAGACAGGTAACTGGATCGACCTCCGTTGGGCCGGCTCTCCCTGGAGCGACAAACCCCCGCTTTACATGTGGGTAACGGCGCTTTTTTACATGATCTTCGGCGTCAGTGAATTTTCCGTAAGGCTTTTTTCCGCCCTCTGCGGGATAGGGACTGTCCTTTTAACGTATCTGTTTGCCAATAGATTATATTCAAGGAGGGCAGCCTTCGCTTCCAGTCTTATACTTCTTTCGACGTGGCATTTTATCTGGACCTCAAGGGTAGGGATGCTGGATTCTTCTCTTATGTTCTTCATAACCCTTTCCCTTTTTCTTTTTAAACTCGGTGAAGAACGTAAGATATGTTTGTTTTTCTCAGTAGTAGCGTTTGCATGCGCTTTTCTTACTAAAGGACTTGGTTCTCTTCTTATACCTATCGTTTTAGGACTATATGTGATCTTCACGAAAAATTATAGGCTGCTGAAGGAGCCGGCTCTTTTAATAGGAATTTTGACGGCAGTTCTGATTCTGGGATGGTGGCACTGGGTCGTCTTTTCGCATTATGGCGAGGATTTTGTAGGGGATTATATTGTCAAACATCTTTTTACAAGGACCACTAGAGCAGTTGAAGGCCACACGGGGGATATATTCACGTATATCGGTGTCGTCCCTAATAAAGGAAGGCCATGGGCGGGGATAGGCCTTGTTCTTATGCCTTATTTGATTTGGAGAGTATTTAGAAACAAGGAAAAGGAGCATCTATTGCCTTTGCTCTGGGCCGCGTCTGTCATTGTCATTTTCAGTTTGGTCAGAACCAAGCTCCACTGGTACATGATACCCATTTATCCGGCTCTTTCAATGATGACAGGGTGGGGCGCGGAAAAAGTTTTAAGAAAACATACCGTTATAGCGATCTCAATGTGCGCATTTGTCTCATTATCATACCTTTCGATCGATAAAAACATCCTTGACCTTGATTATTCTCCCGGCGTGAAAAAAATAGCTCTCGATGTCAAAAGCACAGTACCTCAGGGAAAAGAAGTTTATGTTTATGATGTGAGCGACCCCGGGATGCAATTCTATCTAGGCGACGTTGCGGAAAATATAAGAGAAAAGAAGGACCTTGAAGCTTTGCTGAAAAAGAAGGATCAATATATCTTTGCGAATAAAAGAAGTATCGATGCCTTTAAGGGCACTCGCTATTCGGTGCTTCTCGATGAATTTGAATTTACCCTGATCAAGACCGAATAACGAATTACGAGTTTCGAACTACCTTAATTCCTTCCAAAGCTTAAACAATTCACTGAATGAACCGATGATAGCGCGTATACTGTTTCCGGTAGGTTTTCCTTTTTCACGCGGGAAGTGATGAACACCGACCTGCTTGATCTTGAAGCCCTGCTTTTTCGCTTTGATCAAAAGTTCAGCGCTTACAAACTGGCTTTCACTTTTTAGAGGAATGGAATCCACAACCTTCTTCTTTACGATCTTAAAAGCGCAGTCGATGTCTCTCATATTCAAACCGAAAAGTAGCCGCACGAGCAGGTTATAAGCCTTGCCGTTTATCACTCTATGGATAGGGTCATTCCTTTTTATCCTGAAGCCTGCGGCTATATTGCATTCCGGAACTAGAGGCAGGAGGCGTTCGATTTCCTTAAGCTCAAACTGACCGTCCCCATCCGAGTAGAATATGTTTTCGTATTTCGCGCTGACAAAACCTGTTTTTAAAGCCCCGCCGTAGCCCCTGTTTTTTTCATGGGAAACGACTCTGACATTTTCGTGCTTTTTGGCGAGCTCTTCGGCAAGTTCTTTCGTGCGGTCTTTTGAACCGTCATTGACGATAATGATCTCAAAATTCTCGGCAAAAGAAGGCATGACCTCAAGAGCCTTTTCGACCGTTTGGACTATGTTCTCTTCCTCGTTATAAGCGGGAAAGAATATCGATAAGTTTTGAAGTTTATTCATAATGTCTCCTGAATTCGCGTAGTATTATACAAAACTTACCTCATTTTGGCAATTGATTGTACCGTTTGCAAGTTTAAACTTGCAAGTGTCCCCATTTTTGAGATTAAACATGTACCCCTTGTTTTTCACGACAGTCTATTTTTATTTCATCGAGCATGAATTTTCTTGATAACAAGCATCTTTCCCTATAACTACTCCAACGATATTCAGCAATATCATTCGCTATTTTTGCCCTTACCGGATTAGCTTCTATATAATTTGAACAATGTATAAGATATTGACCTTTTAATATGGGTTTACTTTTGAACCTTCCTTGCCATAAATGTCCGTTTTTATCATACTTAGCATTAAAATATGACGTATATCCACGATTTATCCAATGCATAAATTTTGACATATTGCATGATTGTTTGCATTCGATTAACAGATGGGCATGATTGGGCATTATACAATAGGAGTAAAGAGATATAGCGTATTTTTTCTTTGCCTTTTTAACAATGCTTAGATATCTGCAAAAATCTTCATCAGAAATGCAGATTTTCTGTTTCTGGTTTCCTCTTGTAATGATATGGTAACATCCATAATCAATAAAGCTTCTAGATACTATAGGCATAAGAATCACCTCCTAATATTATAGACAACTTTTTATCGTATTTTCTTTCAAATTATTTTAATAAGGTGCAGGTTTAATCTTAAAAAGAGGTACAGTTTGGTGGGTAAAATGGCAAACGGTACAATGATAATATAAATTTTGTTGGCATATTGCATTAAATATTATAGGTGGTAAAATAATACGGGGAGGAGGGTTCCAATGCTTCATGAAAATGAAGTTCTTATGTTCTTACTTGGTTTAGGCGTCCTTGTTTTTATCCTGACAAACCGCCTTAAATTCAAATCCATTCCTGCGTCAAAAATACTTTTTATTGGATATCTATTACTTTTAGTCGGTTGGTTTTCGACGGTTTTTGAAGGTTATTTTTTCGAGAATGTTTTAAATTATCTCGAGCATACCTGTTACGCGATCAGCGCGATATTTATTGCCGTCTGGTGCTGGAAGGTATTTGGAAGTAAAGAGGAGACCGGATAATGCATCCCGTGGCGATTTTTGATTTTGTTACTTTTTTAGCTTCCTTGGCAGCGCTTGCCATACTGTTAATAGGGTGGAAGCGCGCCTTTCAAAATGAAACCAAGTTTGTATTCGCAGGCACCCTCATCTTTACTTTTCTTTATGGCCTTTGCCTCTTTCTTGAATGGTCCGGAATAACCAAGGCCCTGGAAACTTTGGAAGATTTGACCGGGGCATTATTGCCGATGTGGTGGGCTTTTATTTTATACGCACTTTTGAGAGAAGTAGCCGAAAAAGAATTATTAACATCAGAACAGAAATTCAAGGACCTTACAGAGACTACTTCCGACTGGATATGGGAAGTTAATGCGGAGGGCGTATATACTTATGTCAACCCTAAGGTAGAAGATCTTTTGGGATATGAAGTCAGTGAGGTGATGGGAAAGACTCCGTTTGATTTCATGTCCGAAGATGAAGGAAAAAGAATAAGCAGATTCTTTAAGGAAAGGGTTTTAAGAAAAGAACCCTTTTTTGGTTTAGAAAATGAATGTATTTGCAAAGATGGCCGGGAAGTAATTTTAGAAACAAGCGGTATCCCCATTTTTGACGAACAGGGACAAGTGTGCGGATACAGAGGGATAGACAGGGACATTACCGAACGCAAAAAAATAGAACAGATGAAGGACAATCTGGTCCGTGATGTTTCCCATACATTAAAGAGCCCGCTCGCGACAGCAAAGATGGCCTGCGATATGACAAAAAAAGGAATAGAAAGCAATGACATGGAAAGGATAAAGTCGGGACAAAATATTGTTGTTAATAACATCAAAAGATCCATTCATGATATCGAGAGTATTCTAAAAGTTTCTATAGTTGGCGAAAGGAAAAAGATCGCAGAAAAAGAGGAATTATCTTTAAGTGCTATAGTAAACGGCATTATTGAGGATTTAAAGGATAGCATAGATGAAAAGCATCTGGATGTGAAGGTGAATATACCCGAAGATGCGGATAAGCTTTATGCGCGAAGAGGCGAAGTAATGACACTTCTTAATAATTTGATAGATAATTCTGTGAAATTTACCGAAAAGGGCAATATTTCAATAGCAGTTGAACCAAAAAAGAATGAAATCGAAATCAGGGTGGAAGATACCGGTTGCGGTATAAGCCCTGAAAGTGTAGGAAAGGTGTTTGAAAAATTCTATAAAAGACATGCTGCGTTACCCGGCATGGGCCTTGGACTCACTATTTGCAAAGAAATAGTGGAGAGACACAACGGTAAAATCGAGGTCACATCTAAAGGAGAGGGTAAAGGAGCGACGGTAATAGTGAGGCTTCCGAGATTACAATAGGGAGGAGAGGAGTATGGCCAGCGCGAAGAATGAAAAAAAACGCATCTTAATAGTCGAAGACGATGAGGACATGCGTGAGATTTATAGAGAGATGTTTGAAAATAAGGGAAGTAAGTATGAGATTGAAACTGTTATGGATGCAAGGCTAGGTTTTAAAAAGCTAGTAGAGAGTAAGTTCGACTTTGTGATCCTTGACATAATAATGGAGCCGATGAGCGGGGATACTTTTTTTGCTACTATGAAGGGTTCGGAAGAGTTGAAAGATGTACCGGTGATCATCGTCAGCGTCTTGGACCCTGAGGACCTGGAGTGGCAGATCAAGGGTGCAAAAAAAATCGACTTCCTTCGGAAACCGGTCACGGAAGAACAATTATTTGAAAAAATAGAAAATTTTACAGCAGGAAAGGAGACATAATGCCAAAGATAATGATCGTAGATGATGACGAAGAAGTACTTGTAACTCTGGGTAATTATTTTGAAGTGAGAGGTTATGAAACTGTAAAGTGTTTAAGTGGAGAAGAGGCTCTGAACATAATGAGTAAAGACAGGTCCATCGATCTTCTTGTGCTGGACCGGAGGATGCCCGGGATGACGGGGGGTGACGTTCTAAATGAATTGCAAAAGATGAATTATAACGTTCCGGTTATTCTTCTCACGGGCTCTGTCGGCAAAGAGAGTAAGAAGCTGGAAGAAAAAGTGGATGCGCTTTTTGTAAAGCCTTCCAAGCTGGATGACCTGCTTGATAAAATAAATGAGCTCTTAAAATAGAGCATATTAAGGGAGGAATGAGAAAAAGATTAGTTCTATGCTTCTTAACATGCTTCCTTGGCATGTTTTTTGTTTTTCTGGCTTACGCGGAACTGGAAATTGCAGGTAAAGAAGGAGTGCTGATATCAATGGAGGACAGCGACTGGCAGGTTCTCTCAGACGGGGATCTCAGGCTCGCGTATAACAGTCTCG